>CAYWHE010000147.1:0-10284 GCA_964458125.1 uncultured Flavobacteriaceae bacterium
ACTACAACTTTCACTTCGGACGTTGTCCTTGTAAAAGTCAAGTCGAATTGAATAACATTAAAAAAAATGTTTTTTTTTAATTCTAAATGATTTTGTAATTTTGTCTGACCACCTAAGACTAAGAATAAAATGAACCCCACCGTCTATAAATTCCGTGTAACCTTTGAGGATTACGAGGATGTGTCGCGTGATATCGAGATAAAACCCGATCAGACCTTTGAAGACCTGCATCTTTGCATTCAGTCGGCCATTGGTTTTGACGGCAGCAAACCGGCCTCTTTTTTTATGAGCAATGATTACTGGGTGAAAGGAACGGAGATCACCACGGAGAAAAAAACGGGCAAGACGGGTGAACGTATCGCAACCATGCGTAAGTCCAGATTATGTGATTTTATTTCCGACCCTCACCAGAAAATATACTATGAATTTGATCAGCAGGCCGGGTGGACTTTTTTTGTTGAACTGGTCAAGATCATTCCCGCCACCCAGGACATCCTCCCTTATCCCCGCTGCGTCAAATTTGCCGGGGAAGCTCCCAAACAATACCTGAAGGTGGAACAAATCCAGGACAATGCCGAATTTGATTTCCTGAACGAAGAAGTTGCGGAACCGGTTCTTGCCGAAGATGATGATTATACGACAGAAACCGTTGCCGCCGCTGAAACCGAAGAAGAAGTGGAAGTGGATGATCTTGAGAATTCGGAGGCCGAAGAAGGCGATAATGAACTGGAAGAAATATAGGCACTTCGGTATTTAACCAATCCCCGCTGATTGAAAAAAATTTTAGTTGTCGTTGCCGGACCTACGGCTTCCGGCAAGACAGCCTTTGCCATTGAACTGGCGCAACGATTTCATACGGAAATTATTTCTGCCGACTCCAGGCAGGTTTATCGTGAAATGGAAATTGGTACGGCCAAGCCTACCCCGCTGCAATTACAACAGGTTCCGCATCATTTCATCGATTCCCACTCCATCCTGGATGCTTTTAATGCCGGACTGTTTGCCGAAAACTGCCGGCAGCTGCTGGAGGAACGATTCCGTCATCACTCCGTGATGGTCATGGCCGGCGGCTCGGGGTTGTATATGGATGCCCTGCTGAAAGGAATGGATGAACTTCCTCCGGCTGATTTGAAAACCAGGCAGGAAATAACGGCCGCCTATGCGGAACAAGGAATCCGCTATCTGCAAAACAGGCTGAAGGAACTGGATCCCCTTACCTGGAAAAAAACCGACCTGAAAAATCCCCAGCGCATGATGCGGGCCCTGGAGGTATGCCTGGTTACGGGAAAACCATACTCTTCGTTCCTGACGGGCTTCCGTCAGCCGCTTGGTTTTGACGTGTTATACCTGTATCTTGATATTCCGAGACCTGTCCTGTATGCACAGATCGACCAGCGGGTGGATGAAATGATCCGGGCAGGACTGGTGGAAGAAGTAAAAAAACTGCTGCCCTTCCGGAATCACCCGGCCATGCAAACCGTTGGTTACAAAGAACTGCTTGCCTTTCACGATGGAAAAGTATCACTTGAATCAAGTATTGCAGCCATTAAACAGCATACACGAAATTATGCGAAGAGACAGGTAACCTGGTTCGGGCGTAATCCGGATCGTATACCTGTAATGCCGGGTGATGCCGGGCTGATCGGTGAACGAATCAGCAGTTTGCTGCGTGAAGAAAATTCCGGAGTATCGGAAATTCCCGGTAACTGATTATCTTTTGGAAGACCGGGAAGGTTTCCCGTTTTCGAATACGGTAATGAAGGCATCATCAAAGCCGTAGTTGATGACCAGCTGTTTCAGCTTCAGGGATGCTGAAATTTCATCAGCACGTCCCGTATAGAATATGTTCCAGCCCTTTTTATTCGTATAGTAACTGATATCCTCCAGTCCCATTTCCTTCAGTTTCTCATAAACCTGTTCAACGGTCTGGTGCATGAACGTACCGATCTGGACCTGGTAGGTGGTGCCGCCATCATGAACGGTGGCCATATTAACCAGCATGTTGTCGGAGGGGGATGGTTTGCGTGCATGCAGTTCGTTAAAATAGGCTTTCAGCTTTTCTTTGGCATCATCGGAAACCGGTGGCATGCCATTGACCGAATACATCGTGATGGGTTCAAAGCCGGTCGAAACTTTTTGATTCCCGGTCTGCTCCGCAGGGGATTGAACCGGTTGTTCTCCGGATGCTGCAGATTGAGCCAGGGCGCCTTTGGTTGATTCACCAAAGCGGTTTCCAATTCTTAAATGATCATAACCAAGGGTATCCTTGCTTACACGGATGATCTGTGTGACAGGTCCCTTGGATTCCGGAGAAAAATAAATACTCTGGGCCATGGGGCCGAATCCCTCCACGCGAACTGAAATCCTGTAGCTTCCTGTTGCGGAAAGCGTATAGCGGAACCTGCCATTTACGGCATCACTTGTAAGTTCATGAATAAGGGAATCATTATCCATTTTCACCACCCGGATTTTGGCAAAGCGGACGGGCGGGGCATATTCATTTATAACCTCACCGTTCACAATCAGTACCACGGATGAATCATCGAAGAGCTTGGTGTTATAAACGGAAATATCCCCCTGGGCGCATCCTCTTTTGGAGCAGAAAGTGGCCTTGTTTTCCATTTCAGACGAAATCAGGTAAAAATCATCATCGGAAGAGTTAACCGGAACACCCATGTTTTCGGCTTTGGACCACTGCCGGATCTGTGGGTAATAAACCGACCGGAACAGATCAAATCCGCCCATGCTGTTATGACCCTTCGAACTGAAATAAAGCGTATACCCATCCTCCGATAAGGTAGGAAAACAATCGTCATACCCGGTATTCACCGATTCACTCAGTCGCTTTGGTTTTGTCCAGTCACCCTTTTGATTTTTTTCAACCATAAAAATGTCCAGGTCACGGCTTTTGTTACCACCATAAGAGGCATAAACCATTTTATTCCCGTCGGCCGATAAAAAGGCCTTTGAACAATCGGGGTTTTTACGATCCTTTGCTGAAAAAAATTCTTCCGGCAGGTTGAGGAGTTTACGGTCATCCTTTACCAGCTGATAACCGGCGTCCAGCTCTTCACGGCTCATTGTTTTCAAATCAAGGATGGTGAGGGAATCCGGTTTCCCGGTGAGGACGATGGCATTCTTACACATTTCCATCTGGTGCAGTGCCTCCCAGCGAAGCGCCTGATTGGGACTGACCATTTTAACAAACTGATCATAAGCGCCGATGGATTTCGGATAATCTCCGCATAACTGGTAAGCGCGACCCAGGTAATACCATACATCATCCCAAACCAATATGGATTTGGAGGCCTCTTCCAGGAATTTCACAGACAGGGCCTTGTCTTTGTCCGTAATCAGCAAACAAATACCGTAGCAATAATTCAGTTTGTAGTTATCGCCATGGGCGCTGATCAGCCGGGCATACAAGGGCAACGCTTGTTCATATTCCTTTTTTACAAAATGCCGCTCAGCCTGTTTAAACATAGCCCTTTCAGAGGGATTTGCAGTCTTATCTCTGGCCATTCCGGACCGGAAGAAACAACTGAAAACGATCATAAAAAGCAGCTTCATGTAATTTTTCATTGCATGTGGTTTGATAATGCAGGTGTTACGAAAAAAGGCTCATCCAGGTTTGAAGTAAACGGATACGAACCCGTAAAAACCGTTTAAAATTCTTACAGTTTTTAATCCTGTAAGGAGGCGGTAAGAAAAACCTACTTTTTGCTCCAGAATCTGGTCCTGGATTCCTCTCCTTTAAAGAGTCGTTCGATATTACGCTGATGGGTAACCAATACCAGAATGGCTACTGCCATGCCGAAAATATTCATGCTGGCCACGGTTTCATTAAAAAAGAGCATGATAATGAAAGGAAATGCGACGGCTGTAATCATGCTGCTGAGCGATACATACCCGGACAGAAAAAAGACCACTGTAAATATCCCCAGGCATAAAAGCGCTGCAGGCGGATGAACGCCCCAGAGTATGCCCAGCAGTGTTGCCACACCCTTACCACCCCGGAAGCCGACATAAACGGGAAAAATATGACCCAACAGGGCTGCCACCCCCAGGGCCAGTTTCAGGTTTACGAATTGCTGGGAGGCTGTGGGATAGTTTCCCAGGAAGACGGCAATCTGAACGGCCAGCCATCCTTTGCACACATCCATCAGCAGGACGGGAATGCCCGCTTTGGGGCCGAGTACCCGGAAGGTATTGGTTGCTCCCGCATTGCCGCTGCCGTATTCCCTGACATCCACTCCCCAGAATGCCTGTCCAACCCAAACGGCCGAAGGAATGGAGCCCAGGAGGTACGCTATAACCAGGCAGGATATAGTGGTAATGGATATCATTCAGCCTGCAATGATACTAAAAAAGAGCTTATTGACCCGTTTCTTTAAACTTCCGGACAAATTCGTTCTTCTTCCTGTCGGTGGAAACCATGTACTGATAGGGCGCCGCCCCGTTTTTCTCATCGGCCACACGTTTTTCAGGCTTCATGTTATTGATAATATCATTGAACTTATGATCGGATGAAACGGCCTGCATGACCCCGCGCTGGTAATTGAAAAAATACCAGGTTTGGGCAACTTCCAGGTACAGGTTCAACACATCTCCGTTCCTCCGCCTGATAATTTCCAGGTAGCCATCCATAACCCGGTTGACAGGAACCTTTTGTATGTATCCTACCCCAATTGGTCCTTTGGAACGGTAGGTGAGGGTCCCCTTGTTCCATGACATTTTTACATCGGTCAGGAACAGGCCATGCGCCAGTTCATCCGGCACCTTCTTCGGGGAACCGTACAGGTTTACTTCGCCATTGAATTTATCGTATTTTTCCTTTCCCAGGATATCTGTCATTCCCCGCACAAATACAGGCCTGTTGTCGTTGGTAGCCTGCAAAACCGGAAATGCCAGGATAAGTTCACTCATGGCCTTCAGGGCTTCTTCGCTGAACATAAAATCCATATCAAGCATCACATCAAATTCAACGGAATCGATACTCATGTTATGGGTGACATTTCCTTCGGCCTGCAACTTAAATTGACCGAAGTTGGTACCCAGGTTAATTTTCCCCTCCCCGTAAACACTGCAATTGCGATCGTTCAGGCTAATGTAATTTCCGGGCATATCCCGGTTTTTCAATTTTTCGATGTTGGTGATCTGGTAAAGTTCCGTTGCATTGTCATAATTAAGTACGCCATCCGCCGAGATAATTTCCAGGTCGCTGCTTTTCTTTTTTTGCGACAGGAAGGTGGAATACACATTGGTGGAATCACCGGCAAAGATGATGGCCACTGAAAGTTTTTCCCTGTTCTCGTTCTGAGGATCCTTAATGGGTATAGTTACCCCGGCCGGATCAATAACCGAAGAGAAACTAAACCAGTTTTTTGCAATCGATTCGCACTGGTGGTTGACACGGGCAAAGCCGGTGAAGCGAAGCAGGGGATCGGAAGCCAGCAGTTCCACTTTTCCCTTGTATTGTGTATTCGGACTGATCGTAAAATCGGCCGTATCCGGGATTTCTCCGTTTGCATAGGTTTGACCGGAGGTATCTATAGCGATACGGGTGAGGTGAATGAGGTGCCGGACCCTGGCCTGGTCAAGGTAATCGTAATCGCCGGTACCGGAATAGGTTTTTCTCCCGGTAACGGTAATTTCAGCGTTTAACATGGTATGATGTTTCGTGCTGGTATTGGCCACCACGCGTGCATGCTGGAAGGTTCTCATCACTGCATTTTTTTCAACGGTCACCTTTCCTTCATCGGGTTGAATGGAGGCGTCAGCCACCAGCACTTCTTTCACATCCCGGGCGTTGATAAGGTAATCAGACAGGCTGTAAGCGGCAAACGGGGCTGAAAAACGCAGGGAATCCTGGAACGGATGAACGGAAACGAATTCCGATGCCCGGCCCGCAAGCCCGGGAGCGTCCTTGCCCGCCGGGCTTCCCAGTTCAATCATTTTTTTATCCATCAGCCATTTAAACTGGTCAATGTAGCATATATACTGATTGATGGGAAAGCTGACAAAGGACCCTCCCCCGTTCGACTTAAAATCCGCGGTCCGTTTTTCCAAATCCACATCAGATTTTACATTACTGGTCTGAAATGCCAGGATATCCTTATCATCGGAATGAATCCTGAAGTCGGAAGTGTCCGCTCCGAATCTGGACTGGAGCAGGTCGAAATTCCGGGATTCGAGTTCGGACTGGCCGAAGGCAATCAATCCGGCAGCGTTCAGGCCTTTGGAACTCAGCACCAGGTTTCCGTCGAGCGTAACCTGGTTGTCATACAAATCAAAGTTTTTCGTCTTTTTGAAGATATACATCTTGTCCAGGTATGGTCTCCAGTTAATGTATACATCGCTGGCTTTGACTTCCGGAAATCCCACACCGGCCAGGACCTGTTTTTTAATTTCAAAATCCTGTGCATCCGCATTGGCGGAGTCGGGAAAAAAAAGGATGTGGCTGGAATTAAAGGATGAACTCAGGAATTCAATTTTGCCCTTCCCTTCGAGACCCTGGTGGCTCAGGCTGAAGTCATCTGTGAAACGGCCCTTTCCTTTGTACACGGCAAGGCCTCCGGCCGGCGTCCTGCGCTGGAATCCGAGCGAGTAATCCGGCTGAATGGTGATGCTGTCCCTCCGCACGGGAAAAATATCGGCCGAAACAAATTCCCCGTTGAAAGCAAGTCCGCCGGAGGAGAAGTTATCAAGGCTGTCAATGGTAAAGGGATCCAGGTGGAAATAAAATTTATCACGGTTATATACGGCGCCGTATATGTCGGGGTAGTCGTAAAAAATATAGGAATCCTTGTTGCTTTTAAATACGGGATGGATGGATGATTTCCTGCGGCTCGATTTGTTATCCTCCTTATCAATATACAATTCGCCCGTCACATTTTGAAGCACGCTCTTCAACGGGATCAGCAGGCGGTCCCCGTTGGTGTCCGCCGTATCGGATAAAACCTTCAGGCGAATGGAATCCACGTGGCTGAGGAGGAATTTAAAATTTTTATAATCAAAGGAAAAATCCTTTCCATAGAAATCGCTCCGGCCGGCATGCACACGACCGGCAAAGGTAAAGTCACGGTTGGCCTTCAGGACGATTTCCTGTTCCGCCGGAACTACGTATACACGTTGGGTATCGCTGAGGTTGATCCGGGAAACTCCCCGCATGGTGATGTCGAAATTAAGCAGGTTGATGCTGGCGTTTGGCTTCCCGGAGATCACCGACTCGAAACGGATCACGTCATAATCCACCTTGTTGGTCAGGGCATCCAGGTAAAAATACAGTTTCTCCTTCAGCACAGCCTTATCGTTGGCGTAATCAAATGCCAGGAACCCCTGGTTAGACAGGGAGATCAGCAGGCGCCTGGTCTGCTCGTCATTTTGCCTGATGGAGCGCCCGAAATCCTGAACATAAATTTCGGTAAGCTGGTACTTTTGCGCATACTGCTTGACCAGGGAAAGCGGATTTTGTTCCATAATGCCCTGTAACTGGAAAATCCGTTCCTGACGGAAGAAATTGGAGGATTCAAAAGCCAATTTATGCTCTCCGGCTGCCGTCAGAATTTTCAGGTCTATGATGGGATCATCCACCTTCCAGCTCAGGCCGTCAAAATACATATCAACATGGTGAAATGAATCGAAAAAAGGACTGGCATTACCCGTTTCCGAGTTCTGGATCAGCGACACTTCCTTATCCTTATAGAGGTATTTGAACTCCAGCCCGGGATGGTAAATCGAATCGTTTTCGAAATAAATGGTCACGGATGCTTCGGATGAAATCACCCGGTCGGCTTTCACGACAAAATTTTTGGAAGCGGCAACCAGGAACCGCTTTCCATTTCTTTTAAAAGTCAGGTGTGCATCCTGTCCGGCATTGCCGGATCCCACCATTTTATTACCCTTGACGGAAAACCCGCCCCTGTAATCGGCATCCCGGATCAGCTCCCTGATCTCCAGGTTCTGGTCATAGGAATCGAATCGGGGATAGCCGGTGTTTTCGCGGGTTGCATTGGCCAGCAGCTTATCACTGAAACGGCCCTTCAGCGGGGTTTTGAAATACTTCGTATAGGTAAGTGTTGCCGAATCGGAACCGAACTCGGACCCGGTCACATCAATACCATAGGAGCCCAGGCCTGCCCATGCTTCGTTTGCCGGTATGCCGGCCCGTTCCCAGTTAACTTTCCCGGACGTTCCGAAAAACTGCTTCAAAGTCGGATAATAGGTTCCGCTCACCCCCTGGATAACGAGGGAATCCCCTTTGGCTTCACAGGTGAGATCAATATTTTTAAATTCTATCCGGGGCAGTGAATCAAATCCGAAATTAAACCGGTTATCGGAGGCATACCACTTCACCGAACCGGATTCATACAGGATGTTCCTGGAAAATAAACCGCTGCAAACATCCAGGTACTCGGCAAATTTGCGGGCTTTGGATTGTACCAGCTTCTCCAGACTGCTGTTCCAGTTGTTAAAATCCTGTTCGGACAACCCGCTTTGCGAAAAACCAATCAGGGTAAGCAGGTAATTCTGAAAATCCGGAAATGCCTTTAGTCGTTTTTTAAGCATCAGGTTGCTCATGGTATAAATGGCCTCCTGCTGCCCGGAAGAAAAGCGGCCGGCACCCCAAACGGCATTAAAAGACTGCATCAGTTTTTCAGCTTCCCTTTTATTGGTTTCCTCAAGGAAATCCTGCATTTCCCTTATAAACCGGACGGGATCGGATGAAAAAGATTTAACCTGCTGGGCCCGGAGACAGGTAGCCGGCAGCATGAGGCAAACAGATACTAAGAATATTTTTAAACGCAGTGAGTACATAAGATGAAATGAATATTTTTATTGGCTATGTTAAAATGAAACGTTACAGGTCCGACTTTTATTCCTCGAGATATTCAGCGAGAATTACCACGCCAAAGACAGTGCGGCATCGTTGTATTTTACTTTATTCACAGTTAGCGGCGGGGAATTAACCCGAATCGATTTTACTTCCATTGACAAACTAACGGGCAGGTTCATGGCTTTCCAAAATGCAGCATCGTCCAACGGTTGAGGGAAGTTTCCCGGATTTCGGACAGGTTATGCGAAGCGGCAGCGGCCCTGATCTGACCGGCATCCTGTTCATAAAAACCACTTAACAACAGGTTGCCGCCATCACGGAGACATGAAGCATAAACGTGAAATTGTTCCAGGATGATATTCCGGTTGATATTGGCCAGTATACAGTCAAACTTCTCTGACCCGATAACTTCCACACTTCCTGTTTTTATCCGGACGCCAGAGCAACCGTTCATGTTACAATTGGCAATGGCATTTTCAGTGGCTTTTTCATCAGAATCCACCGCCAGGATACCTGATGCGCCCATTTTAGCCGCCAGCACAGCCAGTATACCGGAACCGCATCCCATATCAAGGACATCCCTTCCGTTTAAACTGAGCGTCAGCATTTCTGACATCACCAGTGAAGTGGTTTCATGATGACCGGTACCGAACGCCATTTTCGGTTCAATGATGATGTCGTACAGGCAACCAGGCCGGGGTTGGTGAAAGGGAGCCCGGACGAAAATTTTTTCTGCAATACTTACAGGTTCAAAATTACGCTCCCATTCTTCGTTCCAGTTTTGGTAAGGGATTATTTTTTTTGTCCAGGAGACCTCGTAACGCGCATTGGGTTTCAGATATTCCAGACCGTGGAGAGCCTGTTCATTAAATTTATCTGCAGGACAATACGCCTTCAGGCCATGATCATGCTCCTCGAACATATCATACCCGATAACTGCAAGTTCTGCCATAATAATGTCCGAAAAGGGTTCCCTCGGCTTTACCGTACAATCCAATTCCATGTAATCCATGGAAGCAAAAGTAAGCTATTTTAACTGTACGTAACCGGGATTTTCACTTCAGGGGTTTTGATCGTAAGCAGCTGCATGGAAACACGGCTGAGGCGAACAACAGTGGTCAGAGAAAGCCTTCAGCTGCGGAATATCCGGAGGACCGGACAAGTCTGTCTAAAGGCCTTCCAAATGGTTAACTACCGGTCGTTGCCAGAAAAATAATGTCCTGATTATACATGTCAAACCTGTCATGGTTAAGGAATTTATAAAACCGGAATCAGAAACCGGGATATAATTGCCTGGAAGAGGGTCCATATTCCATGTGCGATGATCGGCGATTATTGATACCATATGATGATCAGCCAGAGCAGGATCAAACCGCCAATCAGTAAAGCACCGTAGGCCAGGAAAGAGGTACCTTGCCTCCAGCGATACCCGGCTGGCGCAAAGGATT
>CAYWHE010000148.1:0-10263 GCA_964458125.1 uncultured Flavobacteriaceae bacterium
TTTAGAAGTCAGCCAGTCCGTGAAATTGCCGGCTGAAGTTTCGGTATATAATACCCTGGGTGCATTGGTCCGTTCCATTACCCTGGCTGAACGTATGAAATCCATTCCGCTGGAAATTCCTGCAGGAATTTATGCCATCCGGGTGCAAACGGCAGATGCCCTGTATACCGGGAAGGTTGTCAAGGAATAAGGTGAAAATGAATGTTCCGGAAATAAAAAAATCCCCTGCCTGTCAGGGGATTTTTTTTGAAGCTTTCAGGATCCGGCTATCCTGATGATATCGGGAACTTCCAGGACCTGTTTATCATAGCCTTTCAGCGAGACCGCAATCATGGCAAGTCCCAGTTGTTTTAAAGTGCATAGGTAACGCGGGAAGAAGGTCTTAACGACCGGCAACAGCCATCCCATCCATTTATACATCGACAGGGTGTTTTTTAAACCCGGTTCAGGTTGTATGATGGCCGGGCGAAAAGCATAGACCTTCCTGAAAGGCAGTTTCATCAGGTCGTTTTCCGTTTTCCCTTTTACCCGCGCCCACATGCTGCCGCCCCTTTCCGTACTATCGGTACCGGCTCCCGAAATATAGCAGAAGACCATGCCGGGGTTTTGACTGGAAAGAATTTCCGCCAGGTGCATGGTCAGGGAATGCGTAAGACGGAAATAAAGTTCTTCCTTCATGCCGACAGAAGAAACGCCGAGGCAGAACAGGCATGCATTATAACCGGTCAGGTCTTTTTTAACCGGATCCAGATTCAAAAAATCACCATGCAGGATTTCCACTAACCGGGGATGGTTGATTCCGCATGATTTCCTGTTGAGGACAAGTACCTTTTCCACATCCGGATGATTCAGGCATTCCTGCAGAACCCCTTCACCGACCATACCGGTGGAACCGGTTAAAATGATTCGAAGCGATTTTTCTTCCATGGGTATTACTGTGCCGTATTCATTTTTAATTTTCCGGAACCCGGTAGGTTATGTTCCAGTGTTTAACATATTCTTCCAGCGGACCAAGACCCATTTCGGCCCTTCGCTTATTTACATTTTTTTCATCGGCAATCCGGTAAAGTCCGGGTTCCCCTGTTTTTTCATCATTGACGATCTGTGAACCGTAAACCTGTGGTCTGCCGTGACGCATTTCGATCCGGTCGATCAGCAGGGCAAGTGAGGAGGCCTTGGCATTTCCGTTGGCAACGGCCTCCTTCATCATCGGAAGATATTGTTCCTGGGTAGCCAGGTCGGCATGTTGTATCACCAGGAACAAAACGGTGTTTCCTTTTTCACCGATTTTGCCGGGACCAAGCCAGCCGTATTCATCGAGCACTTTTTTAATTTTGATCAGATTGATGGAATCTTTCCTGGCAATCAGGGTCAGGTGGTTTTTCATATCTGTTGAAGACCTTCCATACCGGGATTCTATCCGGGAAATTTCATGCCTGGGGACCTGGTCATCCTCGAAGATGCTGTCAAGCATTAAAGACAATGGCTTGATGAGATCTTTCTCAGCCATCTCCTTGTTTTGCCTGACCTTTTCCAATAGCGGTATCCAGCGAGGATCCCGGTGCAGTAATTCCAGGTCAGCATCTGTACGGATATGATCAATATCCTGATAATTCAATCTGGAAACAATTCTTTCCAGATTGAAGAAGGCGCTGTCCGGGTTACCGGCCAGTGCCCAGGAACAGGCCGCATTGTATCGGTCGTGCTGATTTCCCTTTCCTCCATTGGTTAAAAAAGCCTGTTCGTAGGAGCGTGCCGAGGAAATAAAATCTTTAGCCTCATATTGATTTTCGCCTCTTTTAACCAGGGACGAGTAATCCTGCTCCCCGTATTGGGCGCTGATGGTTGGGATTTTGAAAAAAAAGACCAGAACCAATAACCATATTGAGTTGTGCCTATTCATGCAGATGACTGATTCCCTTGTTTTCATTATTACCTGGAGGATTAAAATCTGAAAATACCCGGCCGGGCTGAATTAAATTTCAGTAAAAATAATTTTTTCCGGGGAATTGAGAACAATACCTGTAAGAACAGTTGCTCCGCGTTCTGAATAACTTTCCGGAATGGCGGCTTTACGCTTTGAGTCCGGTTTTGCTGACTGTAACCTATGATCCTGATGCCAGTATAAATGGAATCAGAAATAGCACTAATACCAGAACCATGTTTAAAAGGAAAAAACCGGTAAGTTTCATCCTGTTGCTTGCCATTCCGTTGATTGTCATCATCTGCCGACCGGCCTATGGCCAGGAGAGGCCCGATTCGAAGTTGCTGCAGGCCGTTCCGGTGGTACCGCCTGGTGAAGCCAGCCCCGTTTGTCCATGGGCAGCTGAGGTCACCGGACAAACCGGAGCCGAGGCCGCACCCGGCAATGATGCCTATGCCAATGCCATCACGCTTAACGTAGATGACCCCTGCGTAAACGGCACAAACAAACAGGCCACCACACAGGGAGGGGAAGCTTATGGCTGTCAGGGAACACCAACGAAAACGGTTTGGTATAAATTCATAGCCACGGCCACAGACCATTTTGTAGAAGTTGAACTGCTGACGACCAACTCCTGTTATTTAAGCTCAGCTGTCTGGAATGCCTCCGGCACGAGCAGCCCTCCAACCGGATCGCCTCTTTCTTGTGAAGATGCTTCCGGAGGACCCGGACTGAATATCCATAACCTTACCGGACTGACCATTGGAAACACTTACTATGTACAGGTTTCCTACACCGGAGGAGGAATTTGCGGCAATAATTCAAATAACAATACCGGCACCACTTTTTGTATCCAGGTTGGTAAACCGGTCAGTTGTCCGGCATGTTCCGTTCCCTGCGGAACAGTCTGTCAGTTTAATACCATGCCAACCGTTCCCCAGGTGGTTTCCGCCTGTACAAAATATGACCTGAAACCCCGGATCAATAAAAATCAATGGAAGACGGCCTGTTTTAATTTCACGGCCATCTATCATAGCCTGAGCCTGCAGATGGTTGTCAATACGGTAGGTTGTATCAGCGGCACCGTACAGCAATTTAACTGGACTGTCCAGGATGCCAGTTGCGGTGCTAATGTATCATCGGGAAATCTAAGTAACCTGAACGCCACCGGCTTGTCGGTTGGCAGTAATTATGTTTTGTGTTACAGCTGGCAGGCGGCCTGCCAGCATAATTCCGTATATCCTTTCATTGTTAGCAATTCACCCCTTCCCATTGAACTGATGTCCTTCCAGGCGGCACTGGAAAAGGATAAGGTAAAAATCAAATGGACCACAGCCTCTGAAACGAATAATGATCATTTCGAAGTGGAAAGGAGTACGGATGGTATCACCTTTAAAACCATCGAAAATATAAAAGGTGCAGGCACATTCAGCGGTATCCTTTCCTATTCCTTTTATGATGAACAACCCTTGCCCGGTAATGCTTATTACCGCTTAAAACAGGTGGATGATAACGGTTCCTTTACTTTTTCAAAAAAAGTGGCCGTTCATTATGTCAGGAAGGAAGACCAGGTTACCATAATTCCAAACCCGGTAAAAAATGAAATGCACATCAAGTATTATGCGGTTCAAAATGATCTCATCATTCTTCGTATCACGGATATGACCGGTGCAGTGGTATTGTCAAAACCCATTAGTGCTGCCTTTGAGGGATTAAACCTGTTCAGTTTTACGGCCAGTGATTTGAAACCCGGCATGTATACAGCCAACCTGATGCGGCCGGATAAAACCATTACGACACGCTTTAGCAGGGAGTAGGAAAATCAGGTCCGGAATGCAAAAGTCCGGTAAAATATCCATTTACCGGTTGAGAACCGATTCAATATCGGGTAAAAAATAACGGTCGCTTTTCATGATTTTTCCATCCTCCCGATACAAAGGCTGCCCGTTTTCGTCCAGTTTGCTCATGTTACTGCGGTGTATTTCATTGAAAACGTCCGCTATTTTATGCTGCAAACCATGAGCGAGGATGGTTCCGCAAAGAATGTAAAGTTTATCACCCAGGGCATCTGCAATGAGTTTCAGGTCACCCTGCCGGGCTGCTTCCAGGTACTCATCATTTTCTTCCGCCATCAGCCGGTGACGGAGTTCATATATGCGTTGCTGTATATCAGCTGTGGGTTGATGATGAAATTCCAGTCCAAAAGTGGAATGAAATTCCTGCACCTTTTCAAGAGTATCGAGAAGAGTTTGCATGTCCCGGGAGCAAAAAATTGGACCCTAGGGCCCATGTCAGGTTATTGAATAAGGAGCCTTTTAGTGGAGTGAAAATAAGTTCCGGTTACGGTTACCAGGTATATTCCTTTCTGGAACCCTGAAGTATTGATTTTCGCTTCCATCTGTCCATCCATGGCCAGTACCTGGTCCTCATAAACGACCTGGCCGATGGCGTTGTAAATGTTCACATTTAACAGTTCATCCCGTTCCGGAACAAGGCTGAGATTGACAGATTCCCGGGCCGGGTTGGGATAAACGGATAAATCGTTGGTTTCCGTTTCCGCCGGCAATTCGGTTTCAGCCTTCCTTGCCGCAAGGGTGGTGAATGTTTTTTTACTGGACCAGGCTGACCAAACCAACGGATTACCGGAGCATTTAGCCCTTACCGCCCATTCATATTGCATATTTGGAGACAGACCGCTCAGCGTTTTAGACAAGGTAGTCGACGTCTTGTTGATCCAGGTGGCAGTACCTACTGCCCTGTATTTTTGCTGGTAATTAATGGCTCCGGTTACGGCACCCCATTTGAGTTTAGCCCCAGTGGAGGTTATGTTACTGGTAGACAAGCCGGTGGGTTTGTTGCAGACAATGGGGTTGAAAATTAACTGGAGGTCATCGATGGTCAGGGAACTGTTGACAACAGGATTACTGGCCCGGCTGGAGGAGAGAATCCAGCAGGAAAGGTTAGGAGTTGCTGTGGAATAGTAGGTGATTGGGGCCGAGAATCGGGTATAGGTTCCGACGGCTATATTATGGGTTTCCCACCGGACAAATCCTATGGTGTCCAGTGTGGTGCTATCCTGAAGCATGAATTGTACAAATCCGGAGTCTGTTCCTGCCGGTGCGAATTTATACCAGCCTGCAATGCTGTCCGGGCGGCCTTCATAAGGGATGCCGCCAACAACACCGTAGGGAGGTGTAGTGATCAGCGTTCCGGTTGTGGCAATCCCGTTGGCGATCTGAAGAAAAACACTTTTGGTGGTCAGTTGAATAGCATAACTTCCGCTATGCGGACTGCTACTCCTGGTGGCGGTAAACACGCCCAGAATGGCTGTGCTGGGGTTCAGCGTGTTCCAGTTATTGGGGTCCAGGTGGTTGCCAACCTGGGTCCAAAACTCAAAACCTGCATTGGGCAGGGCCGGGTTCTGCGCCAGGCAGGAACCTGAAATAAACAGAGACAGGATAAAAGTGTAAATTTTTTTCATCATCATCATATCAGATACAATCAAATACAGGTAACAAATTTAAACAATTCCATGCGAAAAGCAATGTTTTCATGAAATTTCCTCCGGATTTATCTTCTTTAATATGGCCGCAGCGATCAGGCTGATCACAATTCCAACCAGTATTGTTACAAAGAAACTCGTGATGGTAAAGGCCGTTGGATTCATCCACATTTCGGAAAAACCGAGCATCTTTTCAATCTGGGCCTCATCCATACCCTGTTCCTGCCATTTTTCAATGGTTTTTTGTTTTTGAAAATCAATGATTCCCGGATCGATAAACAAAAAATAAACATAGCTGTAAGCCGAATAAATCAGGGACTGAATAAAGGATATGATCATTCCTTCATTGAAGGCTTTGCCGTAACTGATAAATCCCTGGAGCTCCCGGTCCCTTTTTACTTTGATGCCTGTGGAAATAAAATAAATGGGAATGAGGATGGAAATGAACCCGACATAGGAAAACCACTCCTGCCGGTTCAGGCCGGTAACATAGGTAATCAGGGAAAAAAAGATGGCAGCCAAAGCTGCAAACAAACCATACTTGATAAAATTTTTCATGGGCAATATTTTAAAGTACATTTACAGCGAACAAACCTAACGGATTACTTCTGAAATTCAAAGATAAAATTCAAACTATTTCATGTACGTAAAAGCAATTGAAACGGTCAGTGGTTTTACCCGTCCGATACATTCCATTATACGGTATGAAAACAGTACGAATGTCGTTCCGGGATCCGCAACTCTTTTTTTTATAAACGATAAGGGGACAGCCATCACCTGCCGGCATGTGGCTGAATTGATCATCAAGGCTGAACAAATAAACCGGTCTTTTCATGAACGGAAATCCAGGAACGTTCAGGGCGATGTTGTTCATTATTCGGTGGAATATAAGGAAGGCCGGCCGGCATTGCAGCCTCCCATTGTACAGATCAAGAACAACTTTGTCAATTGTTTTGATACCCTGACCGGATTCAACTGCCTGATGCACCCTCTTTATGATCTGGCCATTCTCCAGTTTTCGGGATTCACCAAAATCCTGTATTCCGGCTACGCCCGTTTTCTCCATGACTACACGCAGCTCCGGCAGGGTAAGGCGCTCTGCCGGCTGGGCTACCCGTTTCCGGAATTTAACAACTTCCGTTACCATCCCGAACTGGATGAAATTGAATGGACGGGCAGCGGCATCACCAATAGTCCTTCATTTCCAATTGACGGTATCATTACCCGGCTCATTGCCCGTAACCAGGTTCCCGATGGAATAGAAATGAGTTCACCCGGATTGCGTGGGCAAAGCGGTGGTCCTTTGTTCGACCAGGATGGCGTGATCTATGGCATGCAATCGGCTACCGCACACCTGCACCTGGGTTTCGATCTGACCGACTTTCCGGTACAGGATGGCGGACTGGTGAAAAAGGTTACCAATTCGCCTTTTTTACACGTGGGCCAGTGCGTACACGTTCAGATTATAAAAGAATTTCTTACGCAGCACGCCATTCCTTTCACCGAGGCCTGATGTTCACGCGGGTTCATTCGAAAGGTTCTGAATAGCTGGAAAGTTTGACAAATTCTGAAGGCAGGTTTGAATTTTGATTTGGCCTGTGGCATAAAAAATGAAAACTATAAATTTCAGAAAAAAAAAACCTCAGGCAAAAGAGGTTATATGAACTCCTGACGGTAATTATAACGGAGCATGCACAAAGAGAAAAAAACATATTCCTGTAATCGCGTATTAAAATCCTGTCTGAACTATTTTGACGGGGATGAATTGGCAGCTACCACATGGATGGAAAAATATGCCATGAAATCGAAGGAGGGAAAGTTCCTGGAGCTGACGCCTTCCGATATGCATCACCGGATGGCCGGGGAACTGGTGAAAACCGAGAAAAAGTGGCCATCGATTAAGCCAGGATCAGAAAAATTCGGCAGGCTGAGCGTTTACGGTCAGCAACGTAAACCCTTAAACGAAAAACGGATTTTTAATTACTTCGATCACTTCCGGTATATGATTCCACAGGGCAGTGTAATGGCCTCACTGGGAAATAAGCTCACGTTTGCCTCCTTGTCCAATTGCGTGGTGCTTCCATCACTGTATGATTCCTATGGGGGAATTTTTTATACCGATCAGCAGCTGGCACAGCTTTTTAAGCGCAGGTGCGGAGTAGGGATTGATTTGTCTGCGTTACGCCCGGCTGGAATGTACGTATCCAATGCAGCGGGTTCCTCGTCGGGCGCGGTTTCCTTTATGGACCGGTTTTCCTTCACCACCCGTGAGGTAGCACAGAAGGGCAGGAGGGGAGCCCTGATGATGACGCTGGACGTTTCGCATCCCGATATCGAAGCCTTTGTCAACAGCAAGCAGGACCTCCGGAAAATAACGGGTGCCAATATTTCGGTTAAAATCTCAGATGCCTTTATGAATGCCGTGGAAGGGGATCACTGGTTTGAACTGAAATTCCCGGTTAATTCAAAAAATCCGGGGTATTTAAAGAAAATCAGGGCCCGGAAATTATGGTCCGTTATGGTGGCCTGTGCAGCTCATACCGGCGAGCCCGGTATGCTGTTCTGGGATCACCAGCATTACCTTTCCACTTCATCCGTTTACCCGCGTTATAAAAATGTGTCCACCAATCCCTGTTCCGAAATTGCCATGCAGGGCGGTGATTCATGCCGTCTGCTGGCGCTGAACCTGTTTTCGTTTGTGGAGAATCCTTTCCTGCCGGTAGCTTCATTCAATTTTACGAAATTTTATGAAGTGGTGTATGAGGCCCAGCGCCTGCTCGATGATCTGGTGGAACTGGAACTGGAAACCATCGTGCGCATCCTCGACAAAGTGAAAAACGACCCTGAGCCCAAGCACATCAAGGAAAACGAAAGGAGAACCTGGCAGCTGTTGCTCGAACAGGGTCGGGCAGGAAGGAGGACAGGCCTGGGCTTTACGGCACTGGCCGATTCTTTGGCGGCATTGGGCATCCGGCTGAGCGATGCAAAAGCCGTCAGCATGACGGAAAGGATCATGAAAGTAAAATGCGAAGCAGAGTTTGATTCGTCCATTGACATGGCCGTGGAACGGGGAAAATTTTCGGGTTTTGATCCCTCCTGCGAGCATAAATCCGGTTTCGTCCTCATGCTGAAAGAACAGTTTCCGGGTATTTATAAACGAATGATGAAATACGGGAGGAGAAATGTATCCCTCAGCACGGTTTCTCCATCCGGAACAGTCAGTATACTGACCCGCACATCTTCCGGAATAGAACCGGTTTTCATGCTGCGTTATATACGAAGAAGAAAAGTGCAGGCAGGAAAAGATGCAGCCGGAGAACTGGTCACGGACGCCTCCGGGGATGCCTGGCAGGAATTTGAAGTGCAGCACCCCAAATTCGACCTGTGGAAAAAGATTTCCGGGCTGGAGGATGCTTCAGCAAGTCCTTACGCCGGCTCTACGGCTCATGAACTTCATTGGAAAACGAGGCTTAAGTTGCAGGCCATTGTACAGCGGTATACCACGCATTCCATATCCTCCACACTGAACCTTCCTGAAGGAACCAGCGTGGAGATGGTGGGCAGGATTTATATGCAGGCCTGGAAAATGGGTCTGAAAGGCGTAACGGTTTACCTGGCCGGCTCACGCAGCGGAGTGTTGGTGGATGCAGTTGAAAAGAAGATGGAGCCTGGTGAAAAGCTGTACGGGGATCCGGGACAAACGACTGAGGAATTTTCAGAAAGGCTGCAAACAGTCATATGCCCGGTTTGCGGGGTATCCAATCATGCCAATGCAGAAGCCGGATGTTACAAATGCACTTCCTGCGGTAATATTTTATGTGGTTGACAAGGCTTGTTGGAGTGCCATGCCATACCGGTTATCAAACCGCCCTCAGGCAACCTGCAGTTATCTTCCGGGAGGAAGGAAATCCGCAAAAGATGCTTCTTCAGGATCATAGCAGATGCTGCATACTCTTTTTTGAGCGCTGAAATCCGTTAACTGCACATCCGTTGAAAGGAAGCCTTTTTTAACCGGTTCTTCCTTTAATAAATCAGTGCTGAGATATTTTTTGTTGCTGTCCGGAAAAACAGTAACCACCACCTGGTCCTTTCCAAATTTATTTTGTACCATCAGGGCACCTAAAAAATTCGCTCCGGAGGAAATTCCCACCCCCAGGCCGAGTTTGGAGGCTAACAGTTGCGCCATGATGATGGCATCACCGTCATCCACAGCGATCACCTCATCCAATTCACGAAGGTGTACGATAGACGGAATGAATTCATCGGAAATACCCTGTATACGGTGCTTACCGACTTTGTGTCCGGTCGACAGGGTTGGTGAATTGGCAGGTTCCAGCGGAAAGGCTTTAATGTTTTTGTTCTGTTCCTTTAAATATTTTCCAACGCCCATCACGGTACCTCCCGAACCAACCCCGGCAATAAAGGCATCGGGTATCAGGTTACGGGTTTTTAACTGCCACCATATTTCAGGACCGGTGGTGAGGTAGTGTGCCTGCGTATTGTCTTCATTTGAAAACTGACTGGAAAGAAAACCACCCGCCCGCAGCGAGGCGGCTTTGGCCATTTCAATACTGCCTAAAAATCCCCCTTCTTCCTTGCTCACCAGCGTTATATGGGCGCCCAGGCTCCTGATCAGGTTTTTCCTTTCCATACTCATCCAGTCGGGCATGAAGATATTGACCTGGTGCCCCAGGGCCCGTCCGATGGCGGCAACTGAAATTCCTGTGTTGCCGCTGGTTGCTTCAAAAATTTCCATTCCGGGCATGAGTGTCCCGTGATCATAGGCGCTGCTTAAAATGTGATAAGCCATTCTGTCCTTTATGCTTCCTGTCATATT
>CAYWHE010000149.1:0-10206 GCA_964458125.1 uncultured Flavobacteriaceae bacterium
CTTTGCAGTTACCATAGGTGGCAGCGAATATAATTCCCGATAACAGGTAACCTGGCGACTAAGGTTTTGGGGTTCAATTTGTTGTTACCGCTTCAGGAGTTACCATCAGTTTCCATTTTTTGAAAAGGACCATGCAATGAAAATCACATGTACAGGCAAACAGGACTCCGGCTGTAAACTGTAAATCAGTTACAAAAGAAATGCCGGAGGATTCATTGGTCCACAAAAAAATGAATCATACCGGATTAAAGAGCCTTCAGCAAACCATCCAGTTTATTGAAATTAGCCCGGGTGGCGCTGACCAGTGGAAGCCTGACGTGTTCCTCGCAAATATTCATCAGGCTAAGGGCGGCCTTCACGCCTACCGGGTTTCCTTCGGCAAAAAGCTGGCGTGTGAATTCAAACAAGTTGTAATGCAGTTCACGGCTTTTATCAAAATTATTTTTCATGGCCTGCCGCACCATCTCGGAGAACTGCTTCGGGCAGGCATTGGCCACCACTGATATCACGCCATCAGCACCTGCAGCAATCAACGGCAGGGTAATGGCATCATCACCTGAAATGACCAGGAAGTTTTCCGGCCGGTGCTGTATCACCTGCATCACCTGTTCCATATTGCCGGACGCCTCTTTGATTCCGATGATGTTACCGGACTCCTCCGCCAGCTGCAGGGTGGTTTCGGCGAGCATATTGCTGCCCGTGCGCCCTGGGACATTGTAGAGGATCACCGGAACCGGACTGCTGTTGGCAATCATCTTATAATGCTGTATAATGCCCTTCTGCATGGGTTTGTTGTAATAAGGCGAAACCGATAAAACGGCATCAACCCCTTCGAAGGAATGATGCTTGAAATGGTTCAGGATCTGCTGGGTGTTGTTACCTCCCAGTCCAAGCACAACCGGAAGCCGCTGGTCATTCACCTCAATGACAAAATCGAGGATGGCTGTTTTTTCATCTTCGGTCAGCGTTACCGATTCACCGGTGGTACCGAGCGGTACCAGGTATTCCGCTTTACCGGCGATGATATGTTCCAGTAGTTTCTTAAGATTTTTAAAATCCACGCTTCCGTCTTTGTGGAAGGGCGTTACCAGCGCTACGCCGGTCCCCTTAAGCCTTTTGTACAACGCTGTCATGTTTGAGCAGTTTCAGATAATGGTTCACCTGTTCGATAAATTCCTTCAAACCCGTATGTTCACCGGACTGTATCATCATGTCGCAGAATGGCAAATTCCGCGGATCATATTTGCCGATTTTAAACCGGGCCTTCGTCATGGCGGAAATATATTTCAAGGGAAAACATTTTTCAGTATTCAGGTTAATCAGGATATCAAAGTCTCCATCAATGAAATTCTGTACATGTATATCCTGTGGTTTCAATTTCCAGTTCACCGATTTGCGGGTAAAAAAATCCAAACCGAGTTTGGCAAAGCGCATGGCCGGTAATTCCTTCCTATCCACATATCCCAGAGCCAGCACTTCCTTCTGCTGGGACCGGATATCCTTCACAAACTGCTTCACCAGTTCATAATGGTGGTCACTGGTCGCTTCGTAAAGGATACCGATTTTTTTTGCTTCATCGAACGTAACAGAATGAAAATTCCTTTTCTGGTTTTTAAGTTCCCGCAGAAAAAGATAATTGGCAATTTTGTGTCTGACACCTTTGTTCACTCCCATGTTATCTCAGTTCCGGAAGATTCAGTTACCCGATCATTTTCAGGAACTCGTCTTCGTTAATGATTTTTATTCCGGCCTCCCTGGCCTTTTCAATTTTATTGGCTCCCGGATCTTCGCCGGTCAGCACATAACTGGTTTTACCGCTCACCGAGCTGCCGGCCTTTCCACCATTCAGTTCAATCACTTCCTTTATTTCTTCCCGTTTGAAATGCTGCAGTGTGCCGGTCACCACAAAAGTAAGTCCTTTTAATTTGTCTCCGGCTTTGCGGATTTTACTTTCATCTATGGCAAACTGCAAACCATGGTGTTTCAATCGTTCCAGCAGGCGCTTGTTTTTCGGATCATGGAAAAAACTGTAAACGCTGTCAGCTATTTTTTCACCCACCTCCGGTGCCTGCATCAGCTGCTCCCGGGTTGCTTCCGCCAGATTTTGGATGTTACTGAAATGAAAAGCCAGCTTTTTGGCCACCGTATCGCCCACATAACGGATACCAATGGCATACAGCACCCTTTCAAAAGGTACTGTCTTTGATTTTTTAAGTCCTTCCAAGATATTTCCAGCTGATTTGTCACCCAACCGTTCCAGGGCGGCCATGTCATCTTTTTTCAATTCGTATAGGTCTGCAACGTTTGCTGCCAGACCCGCCTGGTAGAGCAGGTCAATGGTTTCCGTTCCCAGGCCTTCCAGGTTCATGGCCCTGCGGGAAGTGAAATGTTCCATCTTTCCTTTGATCTGGGGGGGGCAGCCATTTTCATTCGGACAATAATGCTGGGCTTCCCCTTCTTTACGTATAAGGTGAGTGTTACATTCCGGGCAGCGACTGATAAAAGCTATTCGTTTGCTGTTTGGATTTCGCCTCGACAGATCCACGCCGGTAATCTTCGGAATAATTTCCCCGCCTTTTTCCACAAATACATGGTCCCCTTCATGCAGGTCCAACTTTTCAATCTGGTCGGCATTATAAATGGAGGCACGTTTCACCGTGGTTCCGGCCAACGGTACCGGCTCCAGGTTGGCGACCGGCGTGATGGCCCCGGTGCGGCCTACCTGATATGCAACCGATTGCAGGCGTGTGGAGGCTGTGGCCGCCTTATACTTATAGGCAATCGCCCACCGGGGTGACTTGGCCGTAAATCCCAACTCCTCCTGAAACCCGATATCATTGACCTTGATAACCACCCCGTCAATATCAAAACCCAATTCCTCCCTGCCTTTTTCCCATTCCTCAATAAAATGAAATACGGAGACCAGGCCTTTGCACCTGGCCATATGCCCCGAAATTTTAAATCCCCATTCCTTCGCCTTTTTCATGCATTCGTAATGGGAGCGATAAGGCAGGTCACGTCCGTAAAGGGCATAAAGATAACAGTCGAGGTTGCGCCTGGCCACTTCAGCACTGTCCTGCATTTTCAGGGTGCCTGAAGCGCTGTTGCGGGGATTGGCAAAAGGAGGCTCACCGATTTCCAGGCGGTCGGCATTTATTTTTTCGAAGATTTTCCGGTGCAGGATAATTTCCCCCCTGATTTCAAACTCATCCGGATAATCCTTTCCATGCAGTTTCAGGGGAATGCTCCGGATGGTTTTTACATTTACCGTTACATCATCGCCCTGCACCCCGTCACCTCTGGTCACAGCCTGGACCAGGCTGCCGTTTTTATACCGAAGACCAATGGCTACCCCGTCATACTTTAGTTCACATACATATTCCACCTGTTCACCGCCAATGATTTTACGAACCCTTTCGTCAAAGTCCTTCAACTCGTCCCGGGAATAGGTATTTCCCAGTGACATCATGGGGTATTGATGCTTCACGGAAGCAAATTCCCGGATGACCTGTCCCCCTACCCGCTGACTGGGAGAGTCGGGACTAAGCAGTTCCGGGTATTGCTTTTCCAGTTCAAGGAGTTCCTCCAGCTTTTTATCAAATTCAAAATCGCTGATCTCCGGCATGGACTCCACATAATAAAGATAATTATGCCGGTCCAATTCCTTGCTGAGGGCCTCAATACGTTTCCTGGCCTGCTCTTTACTCATCCTGAATTTTTTAAGGGAGCGAAAGATAAATAATAATTCAGCCTCCGCCTAAGCCGTTGGTCAAAAACATTTTCCCGGATTATTGATATCCTGTTTGTGGGATTCATTGTTTTCCTGTAGGTTTGGGAAGTCAATCCGTCCCATGGATAAACAGGCTCACCGCAATCCGCTCAACATCATCGTCATTGTTGCCGCTTTAGGCTATTTCGTTGACATTTACGACCTCATCCTATTCAGTATCGTACGGGTTCCCAGTTTAAAAGCGCTCGGTATCCCGGATGAATTACTGTTGCCCGAAGGTGCCAAACTCATCAACATGCAGATGATCGGCATGCTGACGGGCGGTCTTTTGTGGGGTATTATGGGCGATAAAAAAGGACGGGTTTCCGTGTTGTTCGGATCCATCCTGCTCTACTCCATCGCCAATATTGCAAACGCCTATGTGTCTACCGTCGATCAATACAAGTGGCTTCGTTTCCTGGCAGGGGTGGGTCTGGCCGGTGAACTGGGGGCCGGTATTACGCTCGTCAACGAAACCATGACCAAGGAACACCG
This sequence comes from uncultured Flavobacteriaceae bacterium, assembly GCA_964458125.1. GTDB lineage: Bacteria > Bacteroidota > Bacteroidia > AKYH767-A > OLB10 > CAYWHE01. Next base: position 4,265 of record CAYWHE010000149.1, read on the forward strand.
TGGCTATGGAACCATGGTAGTGGTATCCTTTGGGGTACTGGGAGCCGTATTGGCCAATCTTGTGGCCGGCAGCGGCTGGCAGAATGCGTACATCATCGGAGGTATTATGGGGTTTGTCCTGCTGTTGCTCAGAATAGGAGTATATGAATCCGGCATGTACCACCGGCTGAAAGAAACCAAAATTTCAAGAGGAAATTTCTTCATGCTCTTTACCCATAAAAAAAGATTTATCCGGTACCTCAGCTGCACCACCATCGGCATACCCATCTGGTATATGATTGGAATCCTGATCACTTTCTCTCCCGAATTTACCAGGGAACTGGGCATTGAGAATGTACAGGCCGGGAATGCCGTCATGTATTTTTATATGGGAACTTCCTTTGGGGATTTTATGAGCGGTTACCTGAGCCAGGTTTTCCGGTCCAGGAAAAAAATCCTGTTTGGTTACCTGGTTCTGACTGTAATCGTTGTTCCCTTTTACCTCTTCCTGAATCACATCAGTTCAACCGCCTTTTATGTGATTTGCGCATTACTGGGCATGGCGGCGGGATACTGGGCCGTGTTTGTGACCATCGCTTCCGAACAGTTCGGCACCAACCTGCGGGCCACCGTCACCACCACCGTTCCGAATTTTGTCCGTGGTTCCCTGGTGGCACTGACCTTCCTGTTGGATTATTTCCGTAAAACACTTGAACTTCCGCTGAACATCAGCGCCCTGGTCGTGGGCATTATCTCCGTGACGATCGCCTTTGTCTCCCTGGCCGGCATGCATGAAACCTACGGAAAGGAACTGAATTACATGGAAAAATAAAAGCATGGCCGGCCCTTCAGCAACACTTGTATTGGGAGCGTCGGCTAATCCCCAACGCTATGCCTTCCTGGCCGTGAAATCCTTGCTTGGGCATGGTCACCGCGTCCTGGCCCTGGGCAGGAAACCCGGATCTATTGATGGCGTTCAGATTGAAACCGGCTTTCCTGAATTGAAGGAGGTGGATACCGTTTCGGTTTACATGAATGCAGAAAATCAGAAAATATATTATGATTATCTGCTTCGACTCAGGCCAAGGCGGATCATATTTAATCCCGGGGCGGAAAACCCGGAATTTTCCAGGCAATGCCAGGATGCAGGAATTGAACCCGTTGAAGCCTGTACACTGGTTCTGCTTTCGATTGGAGCATTCTGATGCCTGTCCGGCTGGCAATAACATCCGCCTGTATATGCAAAAAGGCCCTCCAGTCATTTGACTGAAGGGCCTTTGAACCCACTAAAATTAAATTTATTTAACCTGGCTTTGCTGCTCTGTTGTTTTCTTTTGCACCGGTTTGACATCGGCTCTTTTCGAGGCCACTTCATGGCGAACCACATGCCTGACAGGCGCCTTTTTAGTTACCGTTTTGGCTTCCTTTTGATCAGTTGAATGTGCTGTTGCCGGCTTTTCCTGTCTGGCAGGCGCGGCTGCCTGTGAAGCGGGAGCAGGCTTTTTTGCAGGCGCTGCTGTTTCGGAAGCGGGTGTAACCTGTTTGGATGGTGCCGCCGGTTGAACGGCAGGCTTTGCCTGTTTGGATGTGGTACTTTTTTGTTCAGTACCCTGTGCATATATCAGCGATGACAACGTCATGGCCGATAATGCTAAAATAAGTTTTTTCATGTTTTATAAATTTTGAACCGTAAAATTCCATTTCGCCAATGAACCATACATGAACCGCCCATGAATTTCGCATGAATCTACGCCGGAAAGACCAGGGTAAAGGTAGTGCCTTCGCCTGCCTTTGATTGAACACGGATATCCATGTGATGAAAGGTGGCAATGGTTTTAACGATGGGCAAACCAAGTCCGTAACTGTTCTTGTCATCGGCCTGAAAACGCCTGAATCGGTCGAATATGTGCGACAGGTTTTCCTCTTCCATTCCGCATCCGGTATCGGAAATTTCAAGTATATAATGCGATTCGCGTTCAAATCCCTTGAAGGTGATATTTCCGCCTTCCCTGTTATACTTGATGGCATTGTTGACGAGGTTGAAAAAAAGGTTATGCATCAGGGACCGGTTGGCATCCCGAAAAATAAAATCTTCAGGAATGATTTTAATCACGTGGATTTTCCTTCCCTCCAGCCGGTCTTCCAATTCCTGAAGTACATCGTTTATGAGTTCAGAAACGGACACCTTTTCATCCTTGAGATATTGTTCGTTTTCAATTTTGGAGATCAGCAGCAGGGCCCGGACAATGCGGCTTAAGCGACTCAGGGTTTTTTGGGATTCCACAATCCTGGCCGCTATATCCTGCGGCGTTCCCGAATCCGATACAATATTTTCCAGTTTATTCTGCAGGATAGAAACAGGTGTCAGCAGTTCATGGGACACATTGGAAATAAATTCCTTTTCCACGGCAAATAAATCCCTGACCTTTTTCATCAGTTCATTGATGCTTTCATCGAGGTAACTGAATTCATAAGTCGAAGTGGCAATGGGAACAGGTGAAAAATTCGTGGGGTCCTTGATGTTCTTTAATTTCCTGCTCACAATCTGGTTGAATGGTTTTAACGTCAGCCGGACAAAACCAATATCGATGAAGATGGATACCAATACCACCACCACCAAAACCAGCAGGGTAAAGCGGCTGATGGTGGATTTCAGCTGTTCAATGGTGCTGATCCCTTCACCGATGTTCAGCAGGTACCACTGGTTATCGTAAATAAAAGGTTGTTTGATGACGCGCTGGGTGACCACCTTATCACCGATGCTCCAGTCCTCGGTGGCAATAGATGAGGCCGGTACATTATTAAAACTGACCTGAAGTGGAGTGATGTGAATAAACTCCTCCTTGAAAATATTATAATCATCAAAGCTGCAATCTTCCTCCAGCAGGGCCTGATCAAGGCCGCCCAGTTTGATTTTCTTTAGTATGATATCGCGCCTGGCTTCCAGCCGGCTGCCGGTATGACTGATCACCACCTGCTCCACCAGCTGGGGTAAAATGATACCAATGGCCAGAATGATGATGGCCTTTGAAATGGCATTGTAAATGGCGAGTTTAAGCTGAAGTTTCAAAATCAGGTGGAATTGGAATCGGACGGGTCTTACATATTCAACCGGTAACCAATACCCCGTACGGTTTCAATCCAGTCAACCGTACAATGAGCAGCCAGTTTTTTTCGAAGGTTTTTGATGTGTACGTCAATATAGTTGGAGTCGAAATCCTCTTCCAGTATGTCTCCCCAGATGTGTTCACTAAGTTGCATGCGGGTGAGGACCCTGTTTTTATGCAGGGCCAGGTAATGCAACAGGTCAAATTCCTTTTTTGTAAGATTTACGGAAGAACTATTGAAATGTACGGTCCTGTTTTGCACATCCATAATAAAATCGTGGATATTGATTGTATTGGCTTTCAGACCATGCTTTCTCCTGGTGATGGCATGCATGCGGGCCTGCAGTTCCATCAGGGAAAAGGGCTTGGCCAGGTAATCATCAGCGCCCAGGTCCAGTCCCTTGATTTTATCGTCCGTATGCCCTCTGGCTGTCAGGATAATAAAAGCCGCATCACGGCTGGCCTCCCTGGCTTCCTTTAAGATATCAAAGCCGTTGTAATCCGGTAGCCCCAAATCCAGCAGTACAAAGTCATATGAGTTTACAAATATTTTCTCCGAAGCCGAACGTCCGTTAAAGGCCACATCACAATGATAACCTTGTCCTGTCAGGAAAATTTCAATTTCATGTGAAAGACTCTTCTCATCCTCAACAATAAGCACATTCATCGTTTTTTCTTTTTTTTGGTAAAGTAATCCGAATGGATGAATTTTATATTAATGAAATTCATTCATGACCTCCAGGATAATATCAAGCGAGCGTTCCAGGCATTCATCAGTGACCACCAGGGGAGGCGCCAATCTCATTTTATGCGGGGCAAAGAGAAACCAATCGGTAATTATTCCCCTGCTTATACAGGTTTTGATAACAGCCAAAGCCGTTTCATGGTTTTCAAATGCAACGCCAAGCAACAATCCCCTTCCTGAAATTTCCCGAATCAGGGGATGCTGCAATTTCTTCCTGATGCGTGTTTCCAGTTCCAATGACCTGCCCAGGTTCAGGGTCTGCAAAGTCCGGAGGGTGGCGAGACCTGCTGCACAGCATACCGGATGACCGCCAAAGGTGGTAATATGGCCAAGTACAGGGTTTGCCGACAGGGTTTTCATTATTTCGGTTGAAGACACAAAGGCGCCCAGCGGCATTCCGCCTCCCATGCCTTTGGCCAGCACCAGTATGTCGGGTACCACCTGGTAATGCTCAAAGGCAAAAAATGTCCCGGTCCGGCCAAAGCCGGTTTGAATTTCATCCGCAACCAGCAGTGTTCCAGTCTCCCTGCAACGGTGACGAAGGGCCTGCATGAATTCAACCGAAGCCGGAATTGCCCCTGCTTCTCCCTGTATCATTTCCACCACAACGCAGGCCGTGCGTTTGGTGATGAACTTCAGTTCATCGTGTTGATTAAAACTCAGGAGGCGGACATCCGGCAACAAAGGCCGGAAGGCCTGTTTAAAATATTCATCACCCATCAGGCTAAGCGCACCCTGGGTGCTGCCATGATAGGCATTGCGAAAGGAAATCATTTCGGTACGGCCGGTAAAACGCTTAGAAAGTTTCATGGCACCTTCAATAGCCTCCGTGCCGGAGTTGACAAAATAGACCTGTCGAAGCGGATCGGGTAAAATGGAACAAAGGGCCTCCGCCAGCTGAACCTGGGGAGATTGAACGTATTCACCATAAACCATCAGGTGCATGTACCGGTCAACCTGGGCCTTGACGGCCTGGACAACAACCGGGTGATTATGGCCCAGATTGCTAACCGATATCCCGGAAATGAGATCCGTATATTCCCTTCCTGAATGATCAAAAAGCGATGTGCCGGATGCCCGTTCAATTTCAAGCAGAATGGGTTCGGGGCTTGTCTGAGCCACATGTTGTAAAAAGAGTTGCCTGTTGGTGAGCATGAAAGGCAAAATTAAAAAAGAAAAGGGAGAATGTCGTTCTCCCCTGATTTTGGTTACTTGTTCCTATTCATCTCTAAAGGTGAATTCTTTGCATCCAGCAGCGAATGAAAAATAATTGGAACCATGCACCATTGTTTGCTGATGTCTGTTCACTCCCTTCCATCCGGTCCGCCCTGAGAGCGGTTTCCAGGCTTGTTACCGGCCCTGTTCCGGATTTCATTGAGCAGGTAACGCTTAAAATCCTCTTCGGACTTATAAAGCAGGGCGACCTTCTTTACAGGTAAAACCTGTTTAAACTGTCCGTGATATTTCTTCAGGATGTCGAGTTCGTTTTGCCTGAAGGCAATTTCATTGTCCACCAGTTTCTCTACCTCTTTATCGCTCATACCCGCAAACTCCTCACGGGCCTCACGCATATCGATTCGCCTGTTTTTACGGATGGTCTCTATTTCTTTGGTCATCTGGTTATAGACCGGCCAGAAGGTTTTAGCTTCCTCCGGGGTAAGGTCCAGGCGCTTGGTCAGAAAGGCAATTTTCATGGCCTCCACCTTTTCCTTTCGCTCCCCGAATCCGCCCGGATCCTGGGCAATGACTTCACTGATGCCTGAGAACAGGATGGCGGAGAAGAACAATAAATAAATCTGTTTCATTTTGTCTGTGTATTATAATTCATTCATCAATTGGTTCAGATCGGTATGATTATCAATCAGGTAATTTTCAATTTCGGTTTTCGACTCTTCGTCAGCGGTTGCCGTCTCTTCCAGGGAGGCATATTCATCCACCAGGTCGAATTCATCGAAATCACCAAGGATATCTGCATTTTTCAGTTCATCAGCCGTCAGGGCCATTTCCCGTTGAACCGGCTGAACCCGGCGGCTGCTGAAGAAATACAAACCTCCTGCCGTAAGCAGTAATAGCAACAAGAGCGCCAAGGCCCACTGTGGCCGGAAAAATGT
>CAYWHE010000150.1:0-10182 GCA_964458125.1 uncultured Flavobacteriaceae bacterium
TAACCTGTCCTGTAGGATCCAAAATCCTGAGTTGAAACTGTAATGCCAAAAGGGGTTATCAAGATCTTGTAGTATCTATCTGCATACGCGGTATGTAATAAGATCCACCAGTCTCTACCATTGGCATGTTTGGTGGCAACCAATTCACCCCAGGCCAATGTGTCTTGTAAAACAATCTGATTCTTTACCAAAACCCCACCTAAGCCACCGTCGAGGTTCATATCAATTATCGAATAAAAAAGTTTTGTTGGGTTTGTAAAATTGGGCGCAATGGTGGCTGTTTCGTGAAACAAATAATATTTTACAGGAGTTCCGGGCATGGGAATGATCAAATTGCCTTGTGGCAAAGGCATGCCATCCAGGTAATTATTTGTAAAAGGGCCGGGATTTAATCCACTTCCGTTTAACATGGTATCTCCAAGCGCATTGGCAATATAAATGCCGTTGGAATAAAACAACAGGTTGCCGGCAGAATCGCTTATCACGGCATTGGTTGCATAAAAATCCATTTCCCTGTATTCATAAGATGTATCCGGAGTGCCGTTGCTGAAATTAACGGTGGTGCCTCCCCAGGGATAACCCAGGTAACTGTAGTAGCCCATTACCCAGTTATTTGTCAGTTTCTGGCCGCAGCAAAAATCCGGAATAAAAAAACCTGCGATGAAAATAAGGAAATGAACGATTATTTTCATCGTATGATATTGAATTTTCCACATTCAGATTCTCCTAAACCAGACATGTCTCAAAGATAGATGAATAATGGTTGTATTTCAAAATGGTGTGGCACGCGTTGCAAGCGCGCGCCAGTGCTGATTTCCTCCTTGTCAATATGGACCATAAAAATGAAAAAAACCAACCGGCCGCAATTTACCACCAGGATCCGTATTTTGAAGGTTTATTGGTGTTGACAGATACGCCACAGGGACTTCGATTACTGTAAAATCATCCGGGAGATCCAGGATGATTCCCCTGGTATACCAGGCATTTACTCTCCCAGCAATTTCTCCACCAGTAAATAAAAATCCTCTTTATATTTTTCATATTCATTGCCGGTGGCAGGGCCGGAAAAGCCGGTGTGAATTTTTCTTACTTTTCCCTTCCGGTCAATATAAATGGTAGTCGGATACCCCGAAATTTTATTCAGCATGGGTAACGACTGCAATACCGAATCCTTATTGCCTGCCAGTAACGGATAGGTTATATGATATTTATCCCTCAGTCTCGTTATGCGTGCAACCGCATTACTGAAAACGGTGGTCTTTTCAAACGACAGTCCGGCGATTTCAAGCCCCTTTCCTTTGTACTTTTCATATACCTGGGTGAAGAATGCACATTCATCCAGGCAGTTCGGACACCAGGAACCCATTATCTGAAGGATCACTACCTTGTTTTTAAACCGCTTGTCGTCCATCGTCACCATGTTGCCTTCCAGGTCGGGCAGGGAAAATTTGATTTTATCATACCCCGCCTTCAGCCAGGTGATGGAATACGGGTCAGGAAGTTTGTATCCTTCGTTGCGCCTGGCTGTAAAATTTTCTTTGGAATGATTGCCGGATAAGAAAACACCGCTCATGCTGCCGCCTGAAACCGAGGCCAAAAATAAAAACGCATGGGCCCCGTCGAAACAGGACAGGAACAAACTGTCGCCGGACAGGCAGCCTTCCAGGTACCGGTAATCGCCCGAGGGGGTGAGAAAGGTCCCGGTAACGGAACCGTTCTCCCTGGTTTCAAAGATGCCGATGGCTTTGGAAGAGTCGGCCGTTCCCGGGCTGAAATCCGTTTCCCAGCGGCCGATGACCGGAGACTGGGAGCCTCCCGCCTGCTTTTTAAACCGGTAGGAAATGCCGTGCCTGGCCCGGAACGGGATCCACTGTTCGGTTTTACGGGCGTAATTGATGAAGTCGCCCGACAAGTCCTTGCCCGTCATCAGGGCCCTGATTTCCGAATCAAATACGGGCATGCGGATAAAGACGGAATCGCCGGCGAAGGTGATTTCATCCACCGTAATGCGTTCATCCCCGTTGATGAGTTGGATGGTAACCTGCTGGTTGTTATGCAATACCTCGAACTGGAAAGGGAGTTCCGCTCCCGGAAGTCCCAATGTGGCGCGCCACAAACCGGCGAGGAGGAAGATGGTATTCATCAGGGAGGATGTGGTGAAGCGTGTTTAAACAGCGTGGCTGGCCGCCGGATACAGGGCCCGGGTGTGCCTGTTGCCTTCACGCGGGAAAACCGGATGAAGGATGCCTGGTTCCTCCGGACGGGAACAGGAAACGATCAGGCCAGCACCCGTTTCACGGCCACCTGTTCGTAGCCTTCGATGATATCGCCCACGCGGATATCATTGAATTTATTGATGTTTAGGCCGCACTCATACCCGGCTGCCACCTCCTTGACGTCATCCTTAAACCTGCGCAGGGAAGCCAGTTCGCCGGTGTACACCACGATGCCATCGCGTACGATGCGTACCTTGGTGTTGCGGGTAACCTTGCCGTCGAGCACCATGCAACCGGCAATGGTTCCGGCTTTCGGGATGTTGAAGGTTTCGCGTATTTCGATGTTGCAGGTGATCTTCTCCTCGAATTCCGGAGCCAGCATGCCTTCCATGGCCGCCTTCAGTTCGTTGATGGCATCGTAGATGATGGAATAGAGACGTATGTCGATCTGCTCCTGTTCGGCCAGCTTCCGGGCATTGACCGAAGGCCTGACCTGGAAGCCGATGATGATGGCATTGGAAGCTGAAGCCAGCAGCACGTCCGACTCGGTAATCTGACCGACGGATTTATGAATGACATTCAGCTGAATTTCGGGGTTTGATAACTTGAGGATGGAATCGGACAAGGCTTCGATGGAACCATCCACATCACCCTTGACAATCACATTGAGTTCCTTGAAATTCCCGATGGCCAGCCTGCGGCCGATTTCATCGAGCGTAATGTGTTTATGCGTACGGATGCCCTGCTCACGCTGCAGCTGCAGGCGCTTGTTGGCGATTTCCCTGGCTTCACGCTCATCATCCATGACATTAACGGTATCCCCGGCCTGGGGCGCTCCGCTCAGCCCGAGGATCATCACGGGAGCCGAAGGGCCGGCCGCTTCCATGCGTTGTCCGCGTTCGTTGAACATGGCCTTGACACGGCCGCTGTGACAGCCGGCCAGCATGATGTCGCCCACATGCAGGGTTCCTGCCTGCACCAGGATGGTCGTGATATAGCCGCGGCCCTTGTCGAGTGAAGATTCGATTACTGTTCCGATGGCGTTTTTATCGGGGTTGGCTTTCAGGTCCAGCAGTTCGGCTTCGAGCAGCACTTTCTCCAGCAGCAGGTCGATATTCGTTCCCTTCTTGGCGGAGATGTCCTGGCACTGGTATTTTCCGCCCCAGTCTTCCACCAGGATGTTCATTTTCGATAATTGTTCCTTGATGCGGTCTGGGTTGGCATCGGGCTTATCCACTTTATTCAGCGCAAACACGATGGGAACCCCTGCGGCCTGGGCATGGTTGATGGCCTCCACGGTCTGGGGCATGACGCTGTCGTCGGCCGCCACCACGATAATGGCCACATCGGTTACCTTGGCGCCCCTGGCCCGCATGGCGGTAAAGGCCTCGTGACCGGGCGTGTCGAGGAAGGTAATGGCTTTCCCGCTTTCCAGCTGCACTTCATAGGCCCCGATATGCTGGGTAATGCCGCCCGCCTCACCGGCGATAACATTGGTTTTCCGGATATGATCGAGTAACGATGTCTTGCCATGATCCACGTGACCCATCACCGTCACGATAGGCGCACGGGGTTTCAGGTCTTCGGGCGTGTCGGTTTTTTCCTGTATGGCTTCCTGCACATCGGCGGAAACAAATTCCACCTTGCATCCGAACTCTTCCGCCACAACGCTTAACGTTTCAGCATCGAGGCGCTGGTTGATGGAGACAAACATACCCAGGCTCATGCAACTGGAGATGATGTCCGTCACAGGGATGCCGATCAGCCTGGCCAGTTCATTGGCCGATACAAATTCCGTCACCTTGATGACTTTTTGCTGTCCCTCGGTCTGAGCTGTCGCTTCAATGGCTTGCTGGGAGGCCGCTTCGCGTTTCAGCTTGCGGTATTTGGATCCCTTGGTTTTGGATCCCGCCCCGCTCAAACGTGCCAGGGTGGCCTTGATCTGGTCCTGTATTTCTTTTTCGGTAGGTTCCGCTTTGGGAGCTGATGGGCGTCCGTCTTTCTTAAAGCGGTTATCACCGGGTCGTCCGTCCCTGCGTCCTGCTCCCTGGTCACCTGGTTTTTTAACATCCTGGCCAACACCGGGCTGATCGGAGGAAGAAACTTTTTTATCGGTGCGTTTCCGCTTTTTCTTTTTTCCAAGCCTGTCGGTCTCCGAGGAGGAGGCCACCGGTTTTTTCTTGGGCGCCTCCACGGGCAGGTCGATCTTGCCCAGGATGGTTGGGCCCGACAACTTCTCCCGCTCGGTGCGGTAGGGAACTTCTTTGGCCGGAGGTACGGTTGCGGTTTCTGCAGCAGGCGGGGCCGGGGTTGGGACGGCCGGTTCTACGGTTGCAGCCGGAGCAACGGCTTCGGCCGGTTTTTCCGCTTCCGCTCCGGTTTCCTTTTTGGTGGTTTTTTTCTTGCCTTTTGAAGGTTTCAGGTCCTCCAGGTCGATGGTGCCGAGCACCTTGGGCTGGACCGTTTTCTTACCACGGGCTTTGATGACTTCAGGCTCCTCCTTTTTCGATTCTTCCTTCTTCGCAGTTTCTTTTTTGCCTTCTTCCTTTTTGGGTTCCCTGGCAGCCGGAGCTACGGGTTCAACTTTCGGAGCCGGTTTATCCTTGGCGTGTTTTTCCTTATCGGCGGCTTCCTTTTTAATGCTGGTCAGATTCCGGAGCAACTCTTCATCCGAGTCCACCAGGTCAGCGGCCTTGCCCTTAGAACCCGGCGCCGGGGCTTCGATGACGGTGCCTTCCTTGCGGATTTTCTCCTTGGTGATTTCAATGGCGTCCTGTTTGACCATTTTATCAGACTGAAACTCTCTCTGTAACAAGGCATAGGCCTCCTGTGAAATCTTCGTGTTGGGATTCCGGTCCACCTTCATCCCTTTTGAATCGAGGAACTCCACCAGGTGTTCCAGCCCGATATTCAGGTCTTTGGTGACTTTACTGAGACGTATTGTTTTTTCGTCTGACATAGGTTGTATGGCTGTTGTTTCTGCTGCAGTAATTTTTAGAAGGTTATTTATTCAAATTCTGATTTCAGGATTCTGACGATTTCCTTGATGGTTTCCTCCTCCAGGTCGGTGCGTTTCACCAGTTCATCCACGCTGATCAGGAGCACGCTCTTGGCCGTATCGCAGCCGATGGCCTTGAGTTCATCGATGATCCAGCTGTCAATTTCATCTGCAAATTCATCCAGATCCACATCTTCGCCTTCATCATCGGAATCGCGGTACACGTCAATTTCATACCCCGTTAATTTGCCGGCCAGCCGGATGTTATAGCCTCCCTTGCCGATGGCCAGGGATACCTGGTCGGGGCGCATGTAAACCGAGGCCCGCTTATTTTCCTCATCGAGTTTGATGGTGGAAATTTTAGCCGGGCTCAGGGCACGGGTAATATAAAGACTGGTGTTGTTGGTGAAATTAATCACGTCAATGTTTTCATTTTTCAACTCCCTGACGATACCGTGGATGCGGGAGCCTTTCATGCCCACACAGGCGCCAACGGGATCGATGCGGTCATCGTAGGATTCCACGGCCACTTTGGCGCGTTCACCCGGTTCGCGGACAATATTTTTAATGGTGATGAGCCCGTCAAAAACTTCGGGCACTTCCAGTTCGAAGAGCCGCTCGAGGAAGGCCGGTGCGGTACGGGAAAGGATGATTTTGGGATTCCCGTTCATCATCTCCACCCGGTTGACCACGGCCCTGACGCTGTCGCCTTTTTTAAAAAAATCAGAGGGTATCTGTTCCGATTTGGGCAGGGTGAGTTCATTGCCTTCATCATCCAGTACGAGGGCTTCCTTTTTCCATACCTGGTAGATCTCCCCGGTGATGATGTCGCCCACGCGGTCTTTGTATTTGCGGTAAATGGCGTCTTTCTCCAGTTCCAGCACACGGGCCACCAGGTTCTGACGGGCGGCCAGCACAGCCCTGCGGCCGAACTCCTCCAGCTTCACCTCTTCGGTCACCTCTTCCCCCACTTCAAAATCCGGTTCTATCTTGATGGCCTCGGAATAGGCAATCTGCGTATTGGGATCTTCCACCATGCCGTCTTCGACAATGATGCGGTTCCGCCAGACTTCCAGGTCACCCTTGTCGATGTTGATGATGATGTCCAGGTTGTCGGTGGTGCCGTATCTTTTCTTCAGCATGCCCCTGAAAACATCTTCCAGGATGCTCATCATGGTGGCCCGGTCGATGTTTTTAAACTCCTTAAACTCCGAGAACGATTCTATTAAAACGTCATGTTCCATGGATGTAAAATTAATTTTTAAATGTTAAAATTAGTTTGGTTTCCTTAATTATTTCAAAGGGCAGGTGAATGGTTTCTTCCCTGATTTCCTTTTTTTTGTTTTGTTTCAGGATGGTGGTTTTCACCAGGTCAATTCCTTCGGGCAGGGCAGACACCAGTTTACCTTCATATTGCCTCCCGTCCCGGGTGGTCACTTTCACTTCCCGTCCGACCCTGCGCTGGTATTGCTGAAACACCTTCAGGGGCTGGTCCATACCCGGTGAAGAAACCTCCAGCTCATGGGAATCGAGCATGCCGGCCGGCTCCAGTTCCTTCGCCAGTTCCCGGTTCAGCTCCAGGCATTCGCCCAGGTTGATGCCGTTGGGTTTGTCAATCAGCACCGTGATCTTGCCCGGCGTCACTTTTACTTCGACCAGGAAAATATCGCTTCCTGCGGCCTTTTCAGTCACCAGTTTTTCGAGAACCTCTTTTTCGGTCATGGTTAACAAAAAGGGGGACAATTGTCCCCCTCTTTCTCTTTTATCTTCGATGCAAAGATATAAAAAATCCATTTAACCACAAAAAAAGATGAAATATTGTATCATAGCAGGATCATTGTTTTTCAACCCTTTAGGTCATCCATCCGGCAATTGTATCAGGGAAAAGAAACCCGTTCCAGGCAGGCGTTACTTGAACATCCGGGCCTGTGGTTGTCTGATTTCTGCCAGAAATGAAAGCCGGTTCAGGAACAGGGGGATTTCAGCGATACGGCAGCATGTCGAAAAAATTGTAGCTTTGAAACCATGATTCAGGGGAAAGAAAACAGGAAAAGGAACCTGGTCATCCACATTACCGGAGGCTTCTTTTTCCTGGCATCGGTTTTTATTTTTTCCCCGGAACTCAGTTTGTCGGGCGACATGTTCCGCAGCACGTATTTGTGGCGGGAATTTACCGGTTATGTATTCATCCTGTGTTCTTTTTACCTGAACTACTTTCTGCTGCTTCCGAAACTCTACGACAGGAAGAAGTATACGTTATACCTGCTTTGCATCCTGGTTTGTTTTTCAGTGGTTTCCTCCCTGCCGCATGTGCTGTTCCCCTGGCACCCCAGTTTCCTGCCTGACCTGAGCCCTCCCAATGAAGTCCTGATGCACATCGGGCATAATTTTTTTGTCTTTCTGATGATGGTTTTTGTTTCCTTTACGCTGAACATCAATAAGCGGCTGAAGCAGACGCTGAAAGAGAAACTGGATGTGGAGATTTCCTACCTGAAGGCCCAGGTCAATCCGCATTTCCTGTTTAATTCCCTGAACAGCATTTATTCCCTCGCCCTGGAACGTTCCGAAAAAACAGCAGATGCCGTCGTCCGGCTGTCACACCTGATGCGTTATGTGCTCACCGAATCAAACCGGGATCGCGTCCCCCTGGAAAAGGAAATCAATTACATCAGCGATTACATTCAACTGCAGCAAATCCGGCTGGGAGAAACCATCCCCATCCGGTACGCCCTGTCGGGTGAATTCAACCCTTACACCATTGCTCCACTCTTGCTGATCCCGTTTGTTGAAAACGCCTTTAAACACGGGGTGACTACCGGGCCGGATGCGGAGATTCAAATCGCCATTTCGGTTTACGGCCATCTGCTGAACCTGACGGTTAACAATCCGAAAGCAGAAGACGCAGACGGCCTGGAGGACCGTACCGGAACAGGTTTTGAAAATATCCGGAACCGCCTCACCCTCCTTTACCCGGGAAAACATGAGTTGAGGATTGAGGACAGTCATCTGTTTTTTATTGTATATTTGCGCCTGGACTTATCATGATACAAGCCATTGCCATTGATGATGAACCGCCCGCATTAAAAATCATCGAAAACTTCTGCCAGCAGGTTGATTTTATCAGCCTGCAGAAAACCTTTTCCAATCCGGCAGAGGCGTTAAAATACCTCCATAAGTTTCCAGTATCACTGGTTTTCCTGGATATCCAGATGCCTTCCCTGTCCGGCATTGAACTGGCCAGGGCCATCCGGCAGGATACCATGGTTATTTTCACCACCGCCTTCAGCGAGTATGCCGTTGAAGGGTTTAACCTCAACGCGGTGGATTTCCTGCTGAAACCTTTTACTTTTGAACGGTTTGAACAGGCCGTCAACAAAGCCCGGGAGTTTAACAACAAACACCATATTCAGGAACAGGAGGAAAAATACCTCTTCATAAGAGCCGATTACAGCCTGATTAAAATCAACATGAAGGACATCGAATATATTGAGGGGCTGGATGATTACCTGAAGATTCATATCCGTCATCAGAAAACCATCGTGGCCCGCATGACCATGAAGGCCATGATGGAAAAACTTCCCGAAAAGGATTTTGTCCGTGTTCACCGTTCTTTTATTATCCCCTTCAGGCGCATTCATTCGGTCCGGAATAAAACCGTTTTCCTCGAAGGATTGGAAATCCCAGTAGGCAGCAGTTATGAAGAAAATTTTTTTCGTCTGTTCAGCACCTGAGCAACCGGCTGCTTTTACCTGTCAAATCAAACGAAATCCCGCCTGAATCAAACCGGTACCTGCATCGGGGAATAACCGTTTCCGTTTCCTCTAAAAACCCTTACCTTTGGAGAAAATTCAGGTACATGAAATTTGGTGTGGTCATTTTTCCCGGTTCCAATTGTGACCAGGATATGGTAAATGTATTGCGTAACGGCATGAAACAGCAGGTGGTGGAGTTGTGGCACAAGGATCACCACCTTCAGGGTTGTGATTTTATCGTCCTGCCGGGTGGATTTTCCTACGGGGATTACCTGCGTTCGGGGGCTATTGCGCGTTTTTCACCCATCATGCAGGAAGTCATGGAGTATGCCGGCAACGGAGGCTACGTGTTCGGCATCTGCAACGGGTTCCAGATCCTGTGTGAATCGCATCTGCTGCCGGGCGCTTTGTTGCACAACAACAATCACCGGTACATCTGCAGGAACGTGTTTATCCGGCCGGAAACCGATGAAAGCCTGATCACCTCCAGGCTGCGCACCGACAAAGCCCTGAAAATACCCATTGCCCATGGGGAAGGACGCTATTATGCCGATGAGGCCACCATCAGACAGCTGCAGGTCAACGGACAGATCCTTTTCCGCTATTGTGATGAAAACGGCAAGGTAACCCCGGAATCAAACCCCAACGGGGCCGTGGAAAATATTGCCGGCATCTGCAATGAAGGCAAAAATGTTTTCGGCATGATGCCGCATCCGGAAAGGGCGGCTGATCCACTGCTCGGCAACACCGACGGGCTGGGCATTTTTAAATCCATTCTCAACATGGTGGAGACGCCCTCCGCCGGCAGGAACTGGAAACCGTCCACAGTGGTTATCCGGTAGTGCTCCCCATTTATAAACGGCAAATTTAATATGCGGCCCGGTTTCCTGCCAGGAATCCGGACCGTCAACGGCCAGGACAATTCCGGGACTCCTGTCTTCGTATATGACCTTGCACCCGGATCTCCTTCAGGAGAATCATGCAGCCCGGAACGTGATAAAGGCACCCATGATCCTTTACCGGATGATGCAAAGTTTCCCCCGCTGCCTGATGCCCTGTTCTGTTGAAACAGCGTAAAAATAAAACCCGGAGGAAACATGGTCGACGGAAACGGAAATTTCCCCCGGCTTCATTCCTTTTCGTAACAGGAGGCGCCCTTCGGAATTATACAATTCAAAAGATGATGGTTGCTGGATGCCTGCCGTTTGAATACGAA
>CAYWHE010000151.1:0-10072 GCA_964458125.1 uncultured Flavobacteriaceae bacterium
GATTGAACTGAGGGGTCATAGTTCGCTCGGCTTCCCTCAGAAATCCTATGCATTTGAAACGAGGGATTCGTTGGGCAATAACCAGAATGTTTCCCTCCTCGGCCTGCCTCCGGAAAACGACTGGATCCTTTACGGACCCTATACGGATAAAACCCTTATCCGGAATGCGCTGACCTATAAAATCACCAATGAAATGGGCTGGTATGCCAGCCGGACGGCCTTTTGCGAGTTGGTGATCAATACGGAATACAAAGGAATTTACGTCCTGATTGAACAGGTAAAAAGGGATGCCAACCGGGTGAACATAGCCCCCCTGAATCCGGCAGATTCAGCGGGTGATGCCCTGACGGGCGGTTACATCCTTAAAATCGACTGGGTCAATTCAGCCGGCTGGACCTCTTACTATCAGCCGGTGCAACCCAATACGCTGAACAATACCATATTCATTCAATATGTTTATCCAAGGGACAATGAAATCACCATTCCCCAGAAAAACTATATACAGGCTTATGTAGACAGCATGGAGGATGCCCTGGCCTCTCCCGGTTTTGCCAATCCCCTGACCGGGTTCCGGAAATATGCCGATGAAGCCTCCTTTATTGATTATTACCTTGTCAATGAAATCAGTAAAAACGTGGATGGTTACCGGCTCAGCACCTTTTTCAACAAGCAACGCAACAGCCTGGGCGGAAAGATCCGCATGGGTCCGGTGTGGGACTATAATCTGGCCTGGAACAATGCCGATTACTGCAATGCTCAAAACTATACCGGATGGGCCCTGCAGATCACCAATTTCTGTCAGGCCGACATTCCCTTCTGGTTCGGCCGGATGCTTCAGGACACCAATTACACCAACCACCTGCGATGCCGTTACAACCAGCTTCGCAACTCCATCCTGGATACGTCCTACCTTTTTCATTACATCGATTCCATGGCGCTTTACCTGGATGAAGCCCAACTCAGGCATTATGATGCATATCCCATCCTGGGTATTTACGTATGGCCCAATCCTCAGCCAATTCCTGCCACCTACACGGGTGAAATTGACAACCTGAAACTCTGGATTAAAAACAGGCTGACCTGGATGGATTCGAATTTACCAGGCCATTGTTACAGTACCGGTACTGGTCCGGTTTTGGCCAATGCAGATGAGTTTACGGTTTACCCGAATCCATCGGGTGGCAATTTCGAGATCAGGTATGAAGGGCCGGGTGGTCCGGGAATCCTTGAAATAAAGGATATGACGGGGAAAACGATTGTTCATCAAATCCTTCATCCGGCAGTTGACGGACAGCCTTCCACGCTGGCTTTCGATGGCCTGGCAAAAGGCATGTACCTGGTTTCCCTGCAAAACCAAAGTCATTTCAGCTTTAAAAAACTGGTCATACAGTAATCTTCTTTTTCGGGGTATAATTTTCCGCATGTTGGGACTGAGGGCTTGTTTTTATATTTGCACCCAATTACCTCCTTCATGGAAATTCCCAAAACATACAACCCTTCCCTTACTGAAAGTAAATGGTACAGTCACTGGCTCGAACAAGGTTTTTTCCGGTCCGTTCCGGATGATCGTACGCCCTATACGATAGTGATTCCCCCTCCCAATGTGACCGGTGTGTTACATATGGGTCATATGCTGAACAACACCATTCAGGACGTACTGATCCGCAGGGCCCGCATGATGGGCTATAACGCCTGCTGGGTTCCGGGAACCGACCATGCATCCATTGCCACCGAAGCCAAAGTGGTTGCCCTCCTGCGGGAAAAAGGCATAAAAAAAACAGACCTGACCCGTGAACAATTCCTGGAGCATGCCTGGGAATGGAAAACCAAATACGGCGGGATCATCCTCGAACAACTGAAAAAACTCGGAGCCTCCTGCGACTGGGAGCGAACGCGGTTTACGATGGAGGAAAACCTGAGTGAAGCCGTACTTGACGTGTTCATCGACCTGTATCAAAAAGGCTTTATATACCGCGGAGTTCGCATGGTAAACTGGGATCCGCAGGGCCTTACAGCTGTCAGTGACGAAGAGGTCATCCACAAGGAAGTAAATTCCAAACTGTATTACGTGCGTTACCTGTTGATGGATGCTGATGAAAAGATTAACCTGCAGGATATGCAGGCTGTCCGGAAAAAAATGGAGGAAGGCCGGTGCATCACCATTGCTACCGTCCGGCCCGAAACCATCCTGGGAGATACTGCCGTTTGCGTTCATCCCGATGATGAGCGGTATAAAAACCTGAAAGGCAAAGTGGCGGTGATCCCGTTTGTGAACAGGAAGGTGCCCATCATCTATGACGATTACATCCTGATGGAATTCGGCACCGGGGCCTTAAAGGTTACGCCCGCTCATGACATCAATGATTATAACCTGGGGGTGAAACACCAGTTGGAAATCATCGATACCATAGCACCGGACGGGAAGATGAATAAAGCCGCCGGCCGTTACGAAGGTGTGGACCGCTTTGCCGTCCGCAAACAGATCGTGAAGGACCTTGAAGAAGCGGGGCACCTGGTGAAGACGGTGGATTACAAAAACAAGGTCGGGTACAGCGAACGCACCGATGCCGTCATTGAACCCAAACTTAGTCTACAGTGGTTCTTAAAGATGGACACGCTTTCGAAACCCGCCCTGGAACATGTGATGAATGACGATATCCGGCTGATCCCGGAGAAATTCAAAAACACCTACCGGCACTGGATGGAAAACGTACACGACTGGTGCATATCAAGACAACTCTGGTGGGGTCAACGCATTCCGGCCTGGCATGATGAGAAGGGGAATTTTGTTGTTTGCAAAACAAGGGAGGAAGCTGAAAAGTTGTATACGAAAAAGTTTCCCGGAGCAGCTCCGGGCACACTTCGGCAGGACGAGGATGTACTGGACACCTGGTTTTCTTCCTGGCTCTGGCCCATCAGCGTATTTGACGGATTTAAAGATCCGGGAAATAAAGACATCTCTTATTACTATCCAACCAATGACCTGATCACTGCACCGGAGATCCTGTTTTTCTGGGTTGCCCGTATGATCATTGCCGGTTACGAATACCGGAAGGAAAAGCCATTTTCCCACGTTTACCTCACCGGAATCGTCCGGGATAAACAGGGACGGAAGATGAGCAAATCACTTGGTAACAGCCCGGACCCGCTTGACCTAATTTCCCGATACGGGGCCGATGGAGTTCGTGTAGGCATGTTGTTAGCCTCCCCGGCGGGTAACGACCTCCTGTTCGATGAAGGGTTATGCGAACAGGGACGCAATTTCACCAATAAGGTGTGGAATGCCTTCCGCCTGGTAAAAGGCTGGGAGGTCAGTGCGGCAAGTCCCGGTGAACCTGAAAAGGTGGCCATACGCTGGTTTAAGGAACAACTGAACGCAGAAACCGCCGTCATTAATGAACATTATTCCCGTTACCGCATCAGCGATGCCCTGATGGCAACCTATAAACTGGTATGGGATGATTTCTGCTCCTGGTATCTGGAATTGGTCAAACCCGAATATGGCAAACCGATTGACGAAACCACGTATACGGCCACGATTTCCTTTTTCGAACAACTGCTCGTGCTCCTGCATCCCTTTACGCCTTTTATCACGGAAGAAATCTGGCACCTGGTGCGTGAACGTAAAGAAAAGGACTGCATCATGGTGGCCCCGTGGCTCACGGCCCTTCCGGCTGACGGCCTGCTCCTGGAAGCTTTCGGGCATTTTGCCGAAGCCGTTGGCGCCATTCGAAATCTCCGGAACGAAAAAGGCATCTCTCCCAAGGAAGCATTACCACTCTATATCAGAGGCAAAGGTCCGATTGCCGGCGGTCATTTCGATGACCTGTTAAAGAAAATGGCCAACCTCTCCGAACTTGTTTATGTCCAGGATAAAAAGGAAAATGCCGTCTCCTTCCTGGTCAGATCGGATGAGTTTTATATCCCGCTTTCCGGTAAAATCAATGTTGCTGCAGAACTGGAAAAGCTGCATAAGGATCTTGCCTATCAGCAGGGATTTCTGAAATCGGTACGTGGAAAACTAGGCAATGAGCGCTTCATGGCCAATGCCAAACCTGAGTTGCTTACTATTGAAAAACAGAAGGAGGCTGATGCCCTGTCCAAGATCAGGGCACTGGAAGAACAGCTCGCTATTTTAAAAAACGAAGTGACCGGGCAGAACTGACCTTACCGTACCTTGTTTTCCAGCATGGGCACGAAACGAAACGTGTCAAGGTCAATCCGCTCATACTGGTTATCACCCTTTTTCAGCATGGTCACCATGACCTGGTCGCCGAGGCCAACGGGTACAACCAGGATACCCCCGGTTTTCATTTGCTTTAACAATTCCTCAGGGACCTCAGGGGCCCCGCAGGTAACAATAATTTTGTCAAAGGGTGCGAAAGCAGCCAATCCCTTAAACCCATCGCCAAAAAAAAGTTTCGGGTAATGGTTGAGTTCTCCCAGCAATTTTTTTGTCTTCTCGAAAAGTTCACGGTGCCGTTCAATGGAATAAACCTTTGCTCCCAATTCACACAAGACTGCTGTCTGGTAACCTGAGCCGGTTCCGATTTCCAGCACCTTATCCCCTTTGTTCAGCAACAGCAACTGGCTTTGGTAGGCAACCGTATAAGGCTGGGAGATGGTTTGGCCCGCGGCAATCGGGAAGGCCCGGTCTTCATAAGCATATTCCAGGAAGGCATTATCCATAAAAACATGGCGCGGAATTTTTCCAATGGCCTCCAGCACTTTTTCCTCAGCAATACCTTTTTTACGGATGGCCTCCACCAGTTTTTTACGCATGCCCTGATGACGCAATGAATCCACAATCATACTTTCCTTTTATTAACGGGAGTAAAATTACCGATAAATAGTCCATCCGTTTCCGGCCGCCGTATTTTTTATTCACACCGGGCCTGAAATCAAGGGTATGAACTCCAGGGCAAGCCCTGGATCCCTCCCGATTCGTTTCGCGACCGGGATTCATTCGACTACGACTTTCACTTCGGACTTTGTCCTTGTAAAAGTCAAGTCGAATTGAATTAAAAATCCAGTTCCGAAGGGTTAAAATCTGGTTTTATCTGAGTACCGGCAGTACTGTTGCCATAATTAACAAGGTTCATGTTAAAAAAAATACCAATAAATGGAAGCCGCCATCGTTTAAATATGTACATTTATCAAACCTATCCGGCCAGAACACCCTGAAGATGACCATACATAAAATGCAGTATCGAATGCACCTCCTGGTGTTCACACTGCTTATCGGCATAGTTTCCTGTAAAAAATATGAGGAGGAAACCATCAGCGGCAACCAGGCGCCACCGGACGGAACGGTTTCTACGGTTACCATTGAAAACTATGTCAATAAGGTATATATCAGTGTGCTGGGCCGGAAGCCGGATCAAACCGAATCAGGGGCCGGCATCAGCATCCTGCGCCAGACCAATCTCTCCGGTCCGGGCCGGATGCAGTTTCTCGATGAAGTGTTCAGCAACCCGGAATACAAGACCAATCTCTATGAAAAGGCCAAGATTGATCTGCTGAACAACCTGGACACCACTGAAATTGCCGTTTATATCAGCATATTCAATACACTGTTGCTTGACTCCGCATATATGGCCAGCTGGGATCTGCTTCAGGCTGAGCTGAACCGCCTATACGATATGCAGAATATTTCCATTGATATGCAGACCGGGGCGTTGGACGAAAGGGGCCTGTTCAGGCGCTGCTGCAACAATTATTTTTATGACCAGATCAACATGGGTTCGCTGAACTTTGTTGTTTCCCTTTTCCAGCATTTCCTCGACCGGTATCCGACGGATTACGAATTGCAACAGGGAATACAGATCGTCAACGGAAACAGCGGAACTCTCTTCCTTCAGACAGGACTTTCCAAAAGCGATCTGCTCGACATATTTTTTGCATCTTCCGATTATTACGAGGGGCAGGTCCGGCAATATTATAAACGGTATTTGTTCCGTTCGCCCGGTTCCTCCGAAATGGGCCTGGCCACGCAAAAATACCAGAGTACGGGGGATTATGAACAAATGCAAAAAGACATTTTAGCCACCAATGAATACATCGGTATTTAAACGTCAACACCTACGAAACCTGCTGACTGTCTGCTTCCTGGTTATCCTGTCCGGCGGATGCACCAAGGAAAAGACCTTTGTTTACGAGGTACAGGATGAAACCATCCGCGCGGAAAGCGGTGATAAAGCAACAGCTAAAACAACAACGGAATTTATTTCCATTGCTTATTCCGATTTATTCGGCACGACCATTTCCCAGGATAAATTATTTAAACTGAATAAGGCCTATACTTCCTTTGGGGACAAAAAACTGATTGAGGACCGCATCATCAGGAATTTTCTGAACGCCCCGGGCGTCCTCCTGCCTTCCGACCAGGATATGCGGGATGATATCGGTGTTTTTGTCGTCAATGCCTACAAGAAATTCTTCAACCGTCTCCCCGATGAATTTGAAAAGTATTATCTCGTCAACCTGATTCAGACCGATACGAATATAACAGCTGTTGACGTTTACTATGCCATCATGACTTCCAATGAATACCGTTACTACTGATCCTTCATCCCGCAGCGACCGCAGATCCTTCCTGAAAAAAGCCGGGCTGGCTGCAGCCGGGGCCTTTGTCATGCCCTACATCCTGCCGTCCGGGCGACTGTTTGCCGCATCGGGTGCGCGCAGGGCCAACCACGTGGTATTTTGCCTGTATGCAGGTGGTGTCCGGAATTTCGAATCGGTGCAGAAAGCAGAAGGCAACCTGATGCCCAACATCCTGAACGGAAATGAAAGCATTTCGCCCGATCTGTTGCCGTATATGGATGTCTTGCCTCCTGCGCCGCTTGCTCAGCCCCTGCAAAATTCCGGCACTCTTTATAAAAATGTACTTTATGCCAATGGTCCCACGGGTCATTACAATGGCCATACCTGTGCCATAACGGGGGCTTATACGACAACAGACCTGAGCATCAAGGATCATCCGACCAACCCGACGGTGTTTGAATATTACCGCAAACACAACAGTCCCGTTAAAACGGCGCTGAACTCCTGGTGGATATCCAATACACTTGGGCCTTACCCGGCTTTAAACTTCAGCAAATACCCCGGCTATGGTTCCGCTTACGGGGCAAATTTTATGGCTCCCACGGCCCTGATCAGTGTGGATGGTTTCGATGTGCTGGGAAACATGAAGCAATTCAGCAGCCCGGAAGAAGCGGCCATCGTCAAAATGCGGGGATTTATGGATCATAACTTCAAACGCAGTTTTGTGGACGGGGATGCCGGCATTACCAATACGGAGGCGGAAGCGCTGCAGCTTCAGAATTTTATCAGCGACTCCTTTAACAAAGCGGTCGGCGGGCAGTATGTGAATCCCTGGGGCGCTGGCGCTTCCATGAATAACGACATGTTCAATATTTTCTTTGCTGAAGAAATCATCAAACAGTTTAAGCCGGAACTGCTCGTGGTCAACATGCAGGATGTGGACGTTTGTCATACCAACTTCACCCAGTACTGCAACAACCTGCGGAAGGCCGATTATTCCGTGGCGCATCTCTGGAACACCATTCAGAATACTCCGGGCATGGCCAATGACACCATTATGATTGTGGCCCCCGAACATGGCCGCAACCTGGATGGCAACACATTCCTGGATGTGAACGGACGAAAAGCGCTTGATCACACTGCAAATGTTGACGGCAGCGGGGATCAGACAGCACGGGAAATTTTCTGTCTGATCGTCGGCCCCCCGTCCAAGGTAAACCAGGGCCAGGTCATCAACGGACAGGCCGGGGAGAGTATTGAAATTGTATCCGCCATCGCCAATATCTTAGGATTTGATTCCGATGTCCCCGGCGGTATGCTCAAACCATTTTCCAGTTGTGCCGTTCAATCCGCATTTATCTGATGAACAGGATCATTCAAAATTTTGTGTTTCATTTGTTTGACCGTCACCTCCGGGTGCTGCTGATGTTTAGCCTGTTGATGGCCGGGTGCACCAAGGAAACGGAAACCCCTGATAATCCCTATGACCAGGTCCATTACGATACCGACACTTCGGAGATTCCCGAACCCGATCCCGTTTCCATTGTGGGTCTGCATAAAAATATATTTCAACCCCGCTGCGCCATTCCCGGTTGTCATGACGGCACCTTTGAACCTGATTTCAGAACCGTTCAGTCCACCTATTCCACCCTCGTATACCAACCGGTGAATAAATTTACGGTAAACGGCACAGACAGTTTTGAATTCAGGGTGTTTCCCAAAAAAGTGCCGGAATCCTTTTTACATGAGCGGCTTACCACTGCCACTTCAGACTACATGCCTTCCAACGGGAACAGGCTGACAACCGAACAAATAGCCCGGATCGACCAATGGATCAGTGATGGAGCAAAGGATCAGAACGGAAACGAACCTGTAAAGCCGAACAATCTGCCAACGGTACTCGGATATGTGGCCTTTGATTCTGTTTTTGTACAGCGGTTTGATACGATAAGAAAAGACGGCATCTCCTATAACCCGTTCCTGCTTCCAGCCAACAAAAACATACAGCTTGTTTTCCTGCTGGATGATGATGAAACCCCGGTATCCCAGTTAACGGTCAATACGCTTAAAATCTCCGATGATGCCGGGTATTTCGGAGCCGCCTCCGCCTATACAGCCACATACCTGAACTATTTTGGCTTTGAAATTTATGTCGTCAGCCTGAATACGGCTTCCTTCACTACCGGGAAAACCTTTTACTTCCGGTATTATGTCAATGACGGAAATCATGTCAACAACCTGGAGTTTCCAAGAAATGAACTTCCTTTTTATTACAAATCCTTATTTGCCTTTTACATCCCATGACCCGCAAACTCCTGATCCTGTGCATACCCTTCCTCAGTTGCATTTACAGTTGCAGCAAGGATGAAGCGGTTTCCTATGATGACACTCCGGCGTTATCCTTTGAAAGCATTTCCCCTTCCATTGCCAGGGAATTTGAAGATTCCATCACGATTGTCATTGGATATTCCGATGGTGACGGGGATTTGGGTGAGAATGACGCCGGAATAAGTAACCTGTTCGTGATTGATACCCGCATACAAATTACTTATCCTTTCCGCGTGCAACAACTTAGCCCGGACGGATCTTCCATTCCCATCAAGGGTAAACTGAAGGTGGTATTGCGCAACACCGGTATTACCGATGGCAGTACGGAACAAAACGTCACTTAC
The DNA here is from genome assembly GCA_964458125.1 of uncultured Flavobacteriaceae bacterium. Lineage (GTDB taxonomy): Bacteria > Bacteroidota > Bacteroidia > AKYH767-A > OLB10 > CAYWHE01. The sequence goes on from CAYWHE010000151.1 coordinate 9,219, forward strand.
CAGGTTTACATGACTGACCGCGCTGGACATAAAAGCAATACGGTAACCTGCAGCACGATTACCATTAAACAATAAATCACTTTTTCACGATGACTGAACGATCGATATTCCTGGATTCGCCTGTTGGCATTATCCGCATTTCCGGTAACGAAAAATTTATTTCATCCATACTGTTCACCGATGAATCTTCCGTTCCTGGATTCGAAACACAGGGCCTTCCTCCACATTTCAAAACCTGTGCAGATCAACTTCAATCGTATTTCAAGGGCACGCTAAAAAAATTTTCCTTTCCCTTTCTTCAATCCGGGACTGACTTTCAGCAGGGCGTTTGGGAAAAACTTGAAAGCATCGCCTATGGAAAGACCCTGAGTTATGCAGCATTGGCCCGGCTGACGGGTGATCCCGGCAACAGCAGGGCCGTTGGGAATGCCAACAGTAAAAACAAACTGGCTATCGTGGTACCCTGTCACCGTGTGATTGGACATGACGGTAAGATGACAGGATATGCGGGCGGCATATGGAGAAAAGAATGGCTGTTGCAACATGAAGCCCGTTTCGCGAACGGGGTTCTTACGATCCCCTTTGATGAAGAAAAGCTGAATGAGGATGCATCTTTTTCCGGCAGATTATCAAGGGTATGAACCCCGGGACAAGAGTTGAACCCATCCCGATTCGCTTCGCGACCGGGATTCATTCGACTAGGACTTTCACCTCGGACGTTGTCCTTGTAAAAATCAAGTCGAATTGAAAAATTCCGCTGCAGGCAGACGCGTATTGAGCCGATCCCGTCTCGCCTGAGGCGAGACGGGATTCATTCGACTACGACTTTCACTTCGGACTTTGTCCTTGTAAAA
>CAYWHE010000152.1:0-9996 GCA_964458125.1 uncultured Flavobacteriaceae bacterium
TTGCGATTCTTATGATTGGCGTTTGCTATGTTGTTTTTTTTTTCGTTTGGATGACGGAGTTGTTATTAGTTTTGGATTTTTATGTTGTGTCTTTATATTATCTTGATAATGCTGTTATTTGTAATGCTTGTTTTAGTATTATCGGGAAATCTAAAATAGCTGCTTTTTAATGATTTCCGGTTGAATTAAGGTATTGCCCGGGTTTAATAATAATGATATGGGAACTCCCCGTAAAATGGAAAGATTTATTTCTGAAGCAAAATCTTTGAATTGTAAAATGGCATATTGTTTTTATTCAATAATTGAATAAAATACAGGCCATCATTAAAAGAAGATAAATCCACTGTATTTAAACCGGTTGAATGAGTGACCAGTTCGCCCAGGAAATTATAAATATTCACGGTCGCCTTTTCAATACCTGCAATAGTCGCAATGCCATTTGTCGGATTGGGGAAAACATGAATGGCCGGTTCCGTATTTACAGATGGCATACCTGTATGAATACAATCGTTGCATTCAATTTTAAAAACAAGAACATCTGTTGAAGGGGTTGGGGTATCAGGTGTCGCCAGGGTGTCGGAGCCCATTACAATCTGCATCGCCGTATCTGTGCTCAGCACTCCCGCCACATAGATATTACCATGCCAATCAGCTGCGCAGGTGACGCCGCGGTCCATATCATGTAGTCCTGTGCTTTTCGACCATTCAAATGCCCCGGATGAATCAATTTTGGTGATAAACAGGTCGCTGTTAAGATTGCCGGGGGTTATATTCAACGTATCATTTCCAAATGCAAGAGAAAGGCTTGAAAAATTACCGGTTACATACAAATCACCATGAGCATCTACAGCACATCCATAGGCGCGGTCATCAATACTGCTATTGCCTGTCGCGGCCCAAATGAGGTTTCCACATGCATCATATTTCACTATGAATGGCCCTGAGTAAGAATTTGATTTCCGAAAGTAACAGAAGGCGCCGGTACATGACCAGCCTGGTAAACATTTCCGAATTTATCGGCAGCACAGGCCAGTCCGGCATCCCATGATGCCCAGGGCGTGGCTCCGGTGGCAAGTTGCGCCCACACCGGATTTAGTTTGCAAATTTTAAACATCAGAATCTCAGTAGTTTCAAATTGGCGCTGCGCCCATAAGTGGATCAAAACGTATTAAGGTCCTGTGTTCGTGGACCAATTGAATAACTAGTGCAAAGCAAATTTTAAAATGTTAGCCTTGTATACTGTAAAATAAAGACATTTTTTTATTGCCATTCTATTTCCCTGCCAACAAATTTAGCTACCTTTCAACCATGAAAAATATATACTTAACCGGGTGGGTATCTTCCGGCCTTAAAACCATGAAAAGATTCCGGATTCATTCATTCTTTTTTCTATTGATTGTTCCATCTCAAATCCTGGCGCAGGGAGGCATCGACAAGCCCAAATACCAGGTCGAAACGCATCGTGCCGGTGTATTCCTTGGTAATTTTGAAATTGAGTTGTTTCCGCTGATTGCTCCATTGGCCACAGCCAATTTCGACAGTCTGGCCGGGGTTCAGTTTTATGACAGTACCGCTTTTCACCGCGTGGTACCCGGGTTCGTAATCCAGGGCGGGGATCCCAATTCCATCCATGGTCCGGTTTCAACCTGGGGTCAGGGAAATGCCAGCCAGCCTAACGTGCCGGCTGAGTTCAGCGTGGTCCGCCATGTGCGGGGAATTCTCGGAGCGGCCAGGGATGTGGATACCAACAGCGCCAATTCACAGTTTTATATCTGTGTGGCGCCTGCAGCCTGGCTGGATGGACAATATACCGTTTACGGCCGTGTAACCGCAGGTATGGACGTGGTGGATACGATAATCAATTCTCCCCGCGACAGCAATGATGTCCCGTTGCAAAAAATAGAAATGTTTATCACTTTTATCGGGGTAAACGACAGCGTTCCCAATGCCCCGGCACTGACGGTACCGGCCAATCAATCCACCGGTATCCTGAACACCCAGGCCTTTCAATGGCTGGGAGTAAATACGGCCGTCATGTATACCATGGAATTCAGCACCGATTCGGTTTTTTCAACCATTTCCCTGGCCCGGCATTCGGCCATTGGCTATTGTACCATGCCCCAATTGCTGGGATCCACGCAGTATTACTGGAGGGTGAAATCAAACAACGGGGGACATGAAAGCGTCCCCTCCACCGTCTGGTCCTTTAACACGGCTACCGGCGCCGCACAGTTGTTCAGTCCTGCCGATTCGTCCACCGGGGTATTAATGAACCCCGTAATGGTCTGGAACCCCGTGTCCAATGCCACTGGTTATACCCTTCAGATTTCCAAATCCTCCATTTTTATCCCCTCCAACTACGTATATAACCAATCCGGATTAACCGATACCGCCCAACAGGTCAGCGGGCTGCAGGCAAATTATAAATATTACTGGAGGGTAAGAAGCGAGAATGGCAATACACAGGGATTTTATTCTGAAGTTTTCACCTTTACGACAGGCAACACGTTGTCGCAGGATGAACCGCTTCCGGTGCCTCCGGTAATGGATTTATCTGTATACCCAAATCCCGCAGACAGGGAGATCCAGCTGGATATTCAACTGCTTCAGGCCGGTCAGGTCAGCATTACCGTGAAGGACATTCACGGCAGAGTGGTTTATTCTGTTTTTCAGGACGTGAAGGGTTTAAATCTGCATGAGCAGCTGGATATCAGTAAATGGAGAAGGGGTGTATACGTTTTGTATGCTTCTGACGGAAAGCATGAAACCACGGCCAAGTTCAACGTTGAATAAGGCAATCCGCAACTCATTCTGCCGGTCTTAAGTCAACCGCCTCTTTTTCAACCAGCGGAGGAAGGGTTTTTTTTGTTTGAAGGTTATTGTCAAAAAATTCCTATTTTTCCCCCATGAATGTTTATGGGTCAGGATTGAACCCCAAAACCTTTACTCGAAATTAAAACAAGATAATCTTCTATGGGCAACCTGTTCATTAAAAAACCAATCGCAGAGTTAATGGTCGAATCAACTGATTCTGAGAAGGGATTAAAACGGACGTTGACAGCAGGCAACCTGGTTGCACTGGGTATCGGGGCCATTATCGGGGCGGGATTATTTGTCCGCACCGCTGCCGCTGCCGCCAATAATGCAGGTCCGGCGGTAACCATCGGCTTTATTATAGCCGGAATCGGTTGTGCGCTGGCTGGATTATGTTATGCCGAATTTGCCTCCATGATACCCATTGCCGGAAGCGCGTACACCTATAGTTATGCCACCATGGGTGAACTTGTGGCCTGGATTATCGGCTGGGACCTGGTGCTGGAATATGCGCTTGGGGCTGCCACTGTCAGCATTGCATGGAGTGAATACCTGAATAAATTGCTGGGTTATTTTGACGCTTCGATCCCCTATGCCTGGTGTCATTCTCCATTTGAAGTTTCTCCCGATGGTCTGCATGGAATCATGAATATCCCGGCATTGTTTATCCTGCTCCTGCTTTCACTGCTGCTGATTAAAGGAACGAAGGAATCGGCTTTTGTCAATGGCATAATCGTCATCACCAAGGTGGCCATCGTCATCCTCTTCATCGTATTCGGATGGTCGTATATGAATCCACAAAATCATATTCCCTATATTCCTGCTGCAACAACCTATGTCGATTCTCAGGGTATTGATCATAATTACGGAGGTATCCTGGGGATACTTGGCGCTGCGGGAGTCGTGTTTTTTGCTTTCATTGGTTTTGATGCCGTTTCAACGGCTGCACAGGAAGCCAGGAATCCGCGCAAGGATATGCCCATGGGAATTTTAGGCTCCCTGGCCATTTGCACCGTGCTGTATATTTTATTCGCACACGTATTAACCGGTGTAGCCTCCGTTGACGACTTCCGGAACCAGGGAAGGGAAGCTTCCGTTACCTATGCTATACAAACTTACATGACCGGTTTTGGCTGGCTGGCCAGACTGGTCACGGTGGCCATCCTGGCCGGATTTTCTTCGGTCATCCTGGTCATGCTTATGGGCCAGTCCCGGGTATTTTATTCCATGAGCATGGATGGCTTATTGCCACAAGTTTTTTCTGAACTTCATCCGGCCTTCCGGACACCGTATAAATCCAATATGATCCTGTTTGGTTTTGTGGGATTATTTGCTGCCTTTGTTCCCGGTGATATTGTCGGGGACATGACCAGCATCGGAACCCTGTTTGCATTTATTCTGGTTTGCGCCGGTGTGATTGTGCTGAGGGTAACCAACCCGGAAATCAAACGGGAATTTAAAACCCCGCTGGTACCCGTTGTACCGATATTGGGCATGTTGGTTTGCGGAGCGATGATTTTCGGGCTGGGATGGCCCAACTGGTCCAGGTTGCTGATTTGGCTGGCCATTGGTTTTGTCATTTATTTTGGATACAGCAGGAAAAGGAGCAAATTGTCCAATAGAAAATAATCAGTCAGGCAACCCCTTGTCAACAAAAAGGGTGGCTGGATAAGAACCTGAATACCGTTCCATCACATTGGAAAAACCCCATCTCCATCGTTCCCTGGGATTGCTGGATGCCACCATGCTGGTAGCCGGTTCCATGATCGGCTCCGGAATTTTTATTGTCAGCGCCGATATGAGCCGCACGGTTGGAAGTACCGGATGGCTGTTGTTTTTATGGATTCTGAGCGGGCTGATTACCGTCATGGCCGCCCTGAGCTACGGTGAACTGGCCGGCATGATGCCCAAGGCCGGAGGGCAGTTTGTTTACATACAACGGGCCTACGGAAACCTTGTTTCATTTTTATACGGCTGGACAGTTTTTACCGTCATTCAAACCGGAGTAATAGCTGCCGTTGCCGTAGCATTTGCCAAGTATACGGCTGTTTTTTTTCCTGTATTGAGCGCAGACAACCTGCTGTTTGAATTGGGAAAGATAAAAATATCGAGCGCCCAGTTGTTTGCCATTGCAAGCATTTGTTTGCTCACTTTTATCAATACCTATGGAATAGAAAATGGAAAGCGGATTCAGACCCTGATTACCTCAGCCAAATTATTTGCCCTGTTTGCCCTGATAGTGGCCGGAATCGGCGTGGGATTAAACCATGATGTCCTGGAACAGAATTTTTCAAATCTCTGGGTAGCTTCCCAGGTGACCAACCGGGACGGGCAATGGATCACCACGGCTATTTCCGGGATGGCCCTGGTGATGGCCCTGGGCACAGCCATCATTGGATCCCTGTTCAGCAGTGACGCCTGGAACAATGTCACCTTTATTGCCGGCGAAATCAAGGAACCCCAGAAAAATATACCAAGAAGTTTGCTCATGGGAACGGCCCTGGTGACTTTGCTTTATTTTCTGGCCAATATATCTTACCTGTCCCTGCTACCTCTTCATGGTCAGGCCGGTGCACCCGATGCCATGGGGCAAGGCATACAGTTTGCCGGAGGGGGAACAGACCGGGTGGGTACGGCTGCGGCTTCCATGATTTTTGGCAATACCAGCGTTTACCTGATGGCTGCGCTGATTATGATTTCCACCTTTGGCTGCAACAATGGAATAATTTTATCCGGTGCGCGGGTTTATTATGCCATGGCCCACGAAAAATTGTTTTTTAAAAAGGCAGGCGGATTGAATCCGCGCGGGGTACCGGCCTTTGCCTTATGGATACAGGCCTTGTGGGCAAGCATACTATGTCTTTCCGGTACCTATGGCGATCTCCTGGACTATTGCACTTTCGCCTCCCTGTTATTTTACATTATCACGATTGCCGGCATTTTTATTTTGCGGAAGCGGGAGCCTGATACACCGCGTCCATACCGGACACTAGCTTACCCGTTGCTGCCTGTTTTGTATATCCTGGTGGCTTCAGCCATTTGTGTCATTCTCCTGATAACCAAACCGCAGAACACCTGGAGCGGTGTATTTTTCGTACTGTTGGGTGTACCTGTTTACTACTTTATAATCTGGGGAAAAGGCAGTTCCCGGTAAATTTCCCATATCTTTTGCAGGACAGGCTTATAGCCTTTCCAGGTTTTTTTTCATACACCGGTTATTAACAAGCGGGTTGGAATAATTTTTGTGGGTCAGCACGGCCATTCTCCGAATTGCCTTACTTTTGTTTCGGAAAGCATATGATGATCAAACCCCCTATGACCTCAACCAACAAGGCTGACTTTTTGGAGAAACACCATATCCAGGTACAGGCCATCCGGGATCTGGTTGAAAAGGCCAGATTGGAGCGGGATCAGAACCAGCGGAATTCCAATACACTTCTGGAAAAGGCTTTTGAAATGGCCGATCAGATTGGCTACCTGGAAGGTAAGGCAAACAGCCTTCGGGAATTATCAGTCAACCTGCTTCAGGCCAGAACGTATGCCAGTGCCGTGAAATCCCTGGAACAGGCCGCTCACCTTTTTAAGGAAACCGGTGATTTTGACACCTACCGGAAATGCCTGAATGAACTCAGTGATATCTATTATTTGCTTGGTGATTACGAACTGGCGCTTGAAAGGCTTTATGACGCCTTGCAGGTTTCAACTGCTCTGCAAAAGGAAACCTTTATTGCTGAGGTTTATAACAAAGTAGGCATCATCTATAAAGTCATCGGGGAATACCAGAAGGCCATTGAACAGCACAGACAGGCCCTTCAGCGGTATGAGAAAGCGGGTGATGAGGCACAGGTTTCCATTACCAATTACTATATTGGAAATTGTTACAATTGGGCTGATGAACTGGATGTAGCCTTAAATTACCTCGAGAAAAGCCTGAAATCAGCCCAGGTGCTAAGGGACCAGGCCTTGAAAATCAGCCCACTGGGAAGCCTGGCTATTTTATTTACCAAGACAAAAAATTACGCCAAGGCTGAAGAATACTTTGTACTGGCAGTGGATGCCGTTGACCATACCGGCAACCTGAAATTAAAGGCCGATTTGCTGAAGAGTCTGGGGAATTTATACCTGGAACAGAAATTATTTTCAAAGTCCATCAGCACCCTGCTGGAATCGCTTCAGATTGCCGAAAAACTGGATCTCCAGACACCTTCCAACCAGGTGCATTTTTTCCTTTCTCAGGCTTATGAACGAACCGGTGATTACCAGCAGGCTTTACATCACCTGAAACGGTTTTCAGAAATCTCCCGGGAAATCGCGAGGGAAGAAATAGCGATTAAAACCAAGGGCATTCAATTGAAATTTGACCTGGAGGAAATAAAAAGCCAGAAGGAACTGGCCGAACACAGCGCACGCCTGAAGGACCGTTTTCTTTCCACCATCAGCCACGAATTGCGCACCCCCTTAAATGGTGTGGTGGGTATGGCTAACCTGCTGGCCGACACACATCCATCTCCCGAGCAGCTGGAATATATCAATACCATCAAGCTGTCGGCCAACAACCTGATCAGCATTATTGATGAGATTCTGGATTACAGCAGGATCAAATCGGGAGAGGTCATTCTGAATGAAGAAAGATTCGCCCTTCCGGAGATGATTGGCAGCCTGGCCCAGGGTTTTAAAAGTCTGGCCGATAAAAAGCAGCTTCGTTTTTCACTGGCATTGGGTCCCGGCATACCGGGTTTTGTAAAAACAGATAAAGCCAGGTTGAGCCAGATACTCTCCAACCTCCTGTCAAATTCTGTTAAATATACCGATAAAGGAAGTGTTTCCCTGGAAGTAAACTGTGAGCCGCTGGATGACAGGCTGGCCAGGTTCCGGTTTGACGTTACCGATACGGGTATAGGAATACCGGAAGAGCGGCTGGCCGGCATATTCGAAAGCTTTGCCGGTGAAAATGAGGAGAAGACAACGCAGGGAACCGGTTTGGGCCTGGCTATTGTCAGGCAACTCGTTGACCTGCTGAAAGGAACCATACATGTAAAAAGCCGCCTCCACGAAGGCTCAAAATTTACGGTCGAAATAACACTTCCATATGATGGTCCTGTTGGTGAAGGCAAAAGCCTTTATGGCCAAACGGCCCAGCGTGAGTTGTCAGATGTGTATATCCTGCTGGTGGAGGACAATAAAGTTAACCAGTTTTTGGGCAAACAAATCCTGACCAAACTGGGATTCCAGGTTCAACTGGCAGGAAACGGGCAGGAAGCACTGGACATCATCAGCAAGGATCATTTCGACCTCGTTTTGATGGATGTTAATATGCCTGTCATGAACGGTTATGATCTGACCCGGATGATCCGCAATTCCCTTCCTGAGCCGAAAAACCAGGTGCCGATTGTGGCTTTGACAGCCTATGCTTCCACTGCTGAAAAACAAAAAGCCTTCGGCATTGGTATGAATGATTACATTACCAAGCCATACAGTCCCCAGGAATTGCTGCATGTCATCGTTCGTCAGCTCAACCTGAAACCCGTTACTGTGCAGGAGTCTGTCGGCACCGAACAACCTGGCATGAACAAGGTGTCCGATCCGGAAAAGGGCCCCCTCGCTGTCCTTCGTCAGCTCATGCATGGAAACGAGCAGGATTTGAAAAAGATGATAGCCATGTACCGGGAGCAGATACCATCCATCAATCAGCAGCTGCAGACAGCCATTTCCGGCAAGCAATGGGAGGACGTTTTCCAGCATGCCCATAAGCTCAAATCATCCATCCGGATTCTGAATATCAGCCGGATGACGGAACTGATTACCATGATTGAAGAGTATTCCAAGTCAAGAGAGAATACGGAGTTGATCAATCCCCTGTATGAAGCTTTTAAGAAGGAATGTGCCACGGTGCTGGAGGCCTTGAAAGCGGTACCATCCTGAACGGACAAAGGATTCCATTTCAGGATTAATGTTCAAAACATCCTTTTTAAGCGGGTTCTAACCGTTTTAATATCCAGTACCTTTCGTTGCAGAAATTAGTACCAGATGCAGATACATTTTATTGCCATCGGCGGCAGCGCCATGCATAACCTGGCTATTGCTCTTTTCAGGAAGGGTATTGTAGTGACCGGGTCGGATGATGAAATCAATGAACCTTCCCGCACCAGGCTGGCCCGGTTTAACCTGCTGCCGCCTGCTGATGGCTGGTTCCCGGAGAAAATTCACCCGTCACTGGATGCCGTCATCCTGGGTATGCATGCCAGGGCTGACAATCCTGAACTGCTGCGTGCGCAGGAAATGGGGGTTCCTGTTTTTTCCTACCCGGAATACCTGTATGAACAATCCAAAAACAAAACACGTATTGTCATTGGTGGATCTCATGGAAAAACGACCATAACCGCCATGATCCTGCATGTATTACGGGTCCTGGAAAGGAAATTCGATTTCATGGTCGGATCACAGATAGAAGGTTTTGATACCATGGTACGCTTATCAGAAGATGCACCATATATGATACTGGAAGGGGATGAATACCTTTCATCGCCCATTGACCGCAGGCCTAAGTTTCATTTATACAAGGCTGACGTAGCCCTGTTAAGCGGTATTGCCTGGGACCATATCAATGTATTCCCAACCTGGGATTCTTATGTGGAGCAGTTCAGGATTTTTGTAAAACAGATTCCGGCCGGTGGCTCCCTGGTGTTTTGTCAGGAGGATGTTGAAGTCAGGAATGTGTCTGCACTGGCCGGCGAAGGTGTGAAGCTGCTGCCTTATGGAATTCCCGATTACCGCATCCGGGATGGAGTTACGGAATTGCTGCATGTTGACGGCACCTTTACGCCCCTTCAGGTATTTGGTGAACACAACCTGATGAATCTGAACGGAGCCAGGCTTGTATGCCAGTGCATGGGTGTCACCGATACCGAATTCTACAAGGCTGTTTCAGGTTTCAAAGGAGCCGCTAAACGACTGGAGCTGGTGATGAAAAAGGGAACAGCATCTGTGTATAAGGACTTTGCCCACTCACCCTCCAAACTGAAAGCGACTACGGAGGCGGTAAAACTTCAGTATCCTACGAGAAAATTGATTGCCTGCATGGAACTTCACACCTTCAGCAGCCTGAATGAACAATTTCTATCTGAATACCAGGGCTCCCTGGAGAAGGCTGATGAGGCCATCGTTTATTTTAATCCCCATACG
>CAYWHE010000153.1:0-9907 GCA_964458125.1 uncultured Flavobacteriaceae bacterium
ATCCAAACAGGCCGAAGTGCTGGAGAAGGGCTTTGACCGTATCAAAACCTATGGAGCTGGCACAGATGTGCCGTATGATGCCTGGAAATCATATGTGATGCAATTCATACAAACGGGCCTCCTGGAGATCGCCTACCAGGAAAATTATTACCTGAACATAACCTCCTATGGCCGCCAGGTACTGACGGGAAAATTGCCTGTATTCCTGGTCAGCCAGGAGGAAAATATCCATGTCAGAAACAACCCATCCGTTAAAAGAAAGGAAAGCGCTTCCGTAAAAATTTCGCTTTTCGATGAACTGCGTAACCTTCGGACGGAGTTATCCATGAAGGAAAAAATACCTCCCTTTAGAATATTTTCCGATCATACACTGATGATGATGGATCGTTTTCAGCCGGTAACACAGGAAGCTTTTATACAGTTGCCCGGTGTTTCGGATAAGAAACTGGAGAAATACGGGGAATTGTTTATCTCCTTTATCCATACTCATTGTGAAAAAAATGGATTCGCCCCACCACCTGAACCTAAAATCCGCTTTCACGTCAACGAACTGAAAGGTTACCTCAGGGAAATGAAAGCGGCGGATTCAAAACTCAACTACCGGCATATGATTAATATTCTGCTGGCCAATAAAAGGACGGATTTTACCGGGAAAGAAAAACAGTTGTCTTTTTTCGGAAAACTGGAAAACCAGTCCACCGCAAAGGCACTTCGGGAACCCATTAAAAACTTCTTCATAGCTTATGTTGAAAGTCCCGCACATGATCTGGCGGAAACCTTTTTTGCCCCGCCCCTATACAACCATACCGGTGAAGTTAACGGAACCGGAATCTTTAAACAAATCAGGCAGATTCCAATTCTGCGGCCTTCCTTATCCATTTCCAATGAGTACATCCTGGAACAGCGAAAAACATATCCCAGGGCCTATGAACCCTGGAGTGAACAGGAACTGAAACTGTATGAGGATATCCTGGAACAGACCAATGACCTGAACTTTCTTTGCCGTACCTTCCAGCGAAATCCCGGAAGCATGAAACAGGTTTTTAAAAAAATTAAAGCCGGACAGGCGGAAATGGAATCCTGAGCCGGGTAGGTTGTAAAAATTAAAAAAACCGGTAAAAATTACAACGACTTCCTTTTATACAGCCTTGCCTTTCCTCCTGAAGAAGTAAAAACAGAATCAAACTGTTCCAGGAGCAGGCGGTTGGTTAATAACGTACAACTGTCGTTAAACTGATCCTGGTACATCCAGCGGCTTATATACCCGATCCTGATACCCGATTCCTTTTCATACCCGGAGAGGGTGACATAGGGTTTACGGCTGCTGGCAAAATCACCAACCCGGCCATAAGGCAGGGCGGTTTCCTGCCATCGAAGCGGAAATTGAGGATAGTGACCTTCATAGTTATCCATGACAACGATGTTTTTCGCAGCCCCGGCATAATTGGACAGATTCAGGTGAAGCCAGTTTTCACTGTAATTCAGCGGCAGCAGATTGGAACGGCTCTCCAAATGCGGCAGAATTTCAAGGTATTCCGTGACCTCTTTATCCAGGCTATTGGAAATTCTCATATGAACCGCCATGAGTGAAGTACTTACAGCCAGGGATACTCCTGCCGAACCGATACGTATCCATTCCGGAGCCTGCTGAAATGCAATCCAGGCCATCAAAAAAAGATGAAACAGCAGCAGGATTCGGACTGAAATAAAACCTCCCGAGCCTGCGCTGTCAGGGATGATGAAGAACAAGACAAGCAAAATAACTGCCACCAGCATCCAAATATCCGGCTTCAGTAGTCTGAATGGTTTTCCTTTCATCCTGGATACTGTAAATAAGCAGGTTAAAAGCAAAAACAACAATCCCAGGTATAAGGCATATTGCTGTTCCTCATCATAGATCCAACAAATGATTGATCTGGTATCGAAAATGTATTGCCATAATTCTGCACCAGGTATGCGGTACATGGTGCCCTTATAACCTTCCAGTCCTTTGGACCGGAAAAAATAAAGCACTAGACCTGTAAGCGGTATTAATATTCCGAGAAATGCCATTACAGCCGGTCGGAATTTTTTCCACCGGGCCATGAGGTTTCCTGAAAACCCATATATTTCCTGCGCCAGCAGGATTCCCAACAAGGCCAGTATCAAAAGCCCGATCATCAGGTGGGAAAAATATCCGAGCATGACCAACAGGACGAGGAAAACGAATTTACGGAAATTGAAAACGCTGATTGTATTCCAGTAATGAAGGGTGAAGAATAAAACGGGCAGCCCCAGGCTAAAGTTGAAGAAACCGAAGCAAAAAGCAATATTATAAACAAACGGAAAGATCAGATAACTCCACCATTTTCCATCCGGATATATTCCTGTGACGAACAACCGGAAGGCCAAAGGAAGGCTAATGATATAGCTCAGCAGAAGCATCCTTTCCGCAATAAAGGATGGAAACAGACTCAGCAGCAGGCTCATCAGCAGATGACCGCTCCAGTTTGGTTCAGGGTTCGGATTAAAATAAAAATAACGGTTCAGAAAATTTTCCTCCCCGGTCAGGAAATTCCTGATCAGGTTGGCATTATAAAGGTGAGCCGGGCCATCAACAGTCAGGAAATAATGTACTGAAAAAACAGGAAGCGTATGAAGCAGTATACAGGAATAAAAAAGTAATGGCTCAAGCTGCCCGGCAGTTTTGATTTTCATCCTGGTAGTTAGGGAACAGAAATACAAATATATAAATAAGTATTCTTGTTCCGCCGAAGGATGATACCCCTGGCAAAATCATCCTGCAGTAACCTTCATTACCGGCTATTAAAATTAATCTTATAATTGTAAATCTTGCCTGGAATGAACCCCGATTCAAACGCATGAAAATTTTCAAGACGCTCCTTTACGAATTTCATATACTCCGCCTGGTTGCTGTTCATTTCCCAGATGCAAACTTTGCCATCGGCATTCACCGACAAGGAAACATAAACAACAGCCTTTTTTTCAGGAAGAATTTCACTTCCTTTCCTTAATTGAAGGGTGATGGTTTCATTCAGCGTGACCGGCCTTTTGGCATTCACAAGTAATGGAAGCACAGCAGCCAGACTGAGGATCAGGAACAGGGTTATCGGTTTTTTTAATATCGTTTTCATCTTTTTTTCTGCAAAGGAAATGATTCCATTAAGCCCGAAATGAAAAAGCAGATTCAATTGCGGAATTTACCTGTTGAAATGTATTTTGCAGGGTAATGAATCACCAGCTGAAATCAATTGCTTCAGCAGGTACAGATGAAAAAATGGCTTTGCCCCTCAAGTCCCACCTGCCGGTCGGTTGAAAATTCATCACCGGGCGGTGGGGGTATGCCAGTTGTTATAGTTTAATGAAACTCCTCGCGGCAAGCTGCGAGGTATCAACATGGAAAATTTTATTTGTTCGCCGCAAGCGGCGGGGAATAAAACCCTAAGATCCCGAAGGACAAAGCCATCGGGATCAATTCGACTAAATCGCTTCAGTTCGCTCCTCTGGAGCTTCTGAAACGATAGTCTCATTGATTTAACTCAATGAACGATCATTTTACCTGATCTCAAAAAAGCAGGTCCATTCCAAAGTTCATAAAAGTACATACCGGATTCAAACAGCGAACCCTGAAGATAAACCAGGTTTTGATTTCCTGAGACCGGCACAGGCTGTATCAGAACCACCTTCCCGGTGATGTCGGTAATATGAAGCACCAGGTCATGCAACGTGCCATCAGGACTTGTATAGGTAAAGAGGGCTCCCTCCCGGAAGGGATTCGGCTGAATGACAACGCCTCCTGATGCGGGAACCGGTTCAGAGGTGCCAAGTCCCTGGGTAATGTTGATGTTGTCAATAAACAGGTTGTTCCCGATGGCTGTCCTGTTGATGAATTTGAAGGAAACACTGTTCTGTCCGGCATAGGGAAGCAGGCTGATTATTTCCTTTCTCCATTCTCCCGGAAGGGGAATAAAAGCCGATGGATAATAGGTTGTTGTGGTTCTTAACGAATAACCTCCCTTAATGTAAAGCACATCATAGGAATCTCCACAATCGGTACTGATTTCAATCCGGAGCGAATCCTTGCTGGTGGGTGTCTGCCGGGCATAGGCCACATCAAAGGACAGCACCGGGTTAATTAATGTCGTCAGGTCATAATTGGTGGAGATCATGGCGTCTTCTTCTCCAGTGTTGGATGCATGCAAATTATCAAAAAAGGCAGCCTGGTTGCTTTGCCCAAACCCCCCTGCTGCCTGGCTCAACTGCCAGGAAACATCTCCACCCGGGTTGACACCGATCCATCCGGCAGGCAACAGGTTCGCTCCTTCAAAATCTTCGGAGAACGGAACTGCCTGCAGATTAGGGGTAACGAGAATATGTGCGGTTTTCAGGAGACTGTCGGAACCTGTACTGTTTGAAACCATCAACCGGACATCATAGACGCCCGGAAGTGCATAAGTAACGACCGGGGAAGGCGAAAAAGAAACGGAAGGATTTCCTCCCGGGAAATTCCAGCTCCGGTTCGTTACGGCATTCTGGGACAAGTCAGAAAATACCACGGACTGGCCGGGACAAATAACCTTTTTGTTCTCAGTAAAATCTGCTACAGGGGCTGTTTCCATATACAGATCCGATTCCCACAGTCCTCGTCCGTATGTGGCAGCCCTGATTTTACCGGCTGAATAATTGATCTCGAGTTCGTCCACCCGTACGTTCGGAAGGCCTGTCATGTAGGCCTGCCAGTTATTGAAAAGGTTGTTTTGAAAAAATACACCTGCATCGGTCCCGGCAAAAATACAATCGTTGCTGTTTTTCTGAAAAGCAATGGTATTGACCGGGATATTGGGCAGGTTTCCCGAGACATTGCTCCAGGTCAGACCTCCATCCGCGGAATGATATATTTTGTTTCCGTTGGAATAGCCGGAAAAGGATACCCACACCCGTTGTTCATTGTCCGGATCAAGGGTTATATAGGTAATGGCTGCCAGGGAGACCGGGAGGCCGGCTGATATGTTGGTCCAGGACGCACCGGTATTGTCGCTTCTGTAAATGACATTATTTCTGGCAAAATAGATCCAGGATGGGTCCGAAGGCGCCACCGTTAACGCTACAATGGTTCCGCCTCCGGCCGAGGCAAGCTGCGTATAGGAGTTCCCGTTATCTGAACTCCTGAAAACCTGGTTATACCCGACGTATAAAACCCCGGCAGGATCCAGTGCAAAGGGAGTAACCCATCCCCCGGAACCGCTAAGTCCCGAAGTGATGTCGGTAAAACTGCTTCCACCGTTGGTTGAACGGGCAAGTCCTCCGTTTTGCAGGCAGGAATAAACAATATTGGAGTTGACCGGATTGATGGCCTGTTCCATGCCATCTCCTCCCCGCACCTTTTGCCAGAGACCATTCTGGTAACGGCTCGACTGGTTATCCTGGGCGCCGGCATAGATCGTGTTGGGCACCTGCTCCGAACCACCCATGCGGTAAAACTGGGTTGCCTGCAGTCCTTCACTGATGTAAAACCAGGAGTTCCCATCGTCATCAGACTGAAAAACACCTCCGTCGCTGCTGGCGTACAGTGTATTTCCGGCATAAGACAAATCATGGATATCGGCATGCACATAGGGTGCCCCGCCTCCTCCATACCAATGGGCACAAAGGTTCAGCGTGGCACCGCCGTCAATGGACTTCCAGATATTCACACCACCTGTAAAAACCATTTCCGGATTCAAGGGGGAGGCGCAAACGGACAAGGTATAAAAACTCTGACCGCCGTTATCAGCTCCGTTAACGTCCCAGCCCATCACATTAGGACTGTTGGCTCTGAGGGTAAAGGAATGGCCCTTGTCGGTTGATCGGTAAAGTCCGTAAAAACCACTGTTTGTTTTATTGGCGGCCAGGATGTAAACGTAGTTGTCATTGGCCGGGGTTACAGCCAGGGCCATTCGGTTCACCTGGCTGAAGGACGGCAGCCCGCTGGTGATGTTGGAAAAAGTCTGCCCGTTGTCAATAGACTTATAGAACTTATCTCCGGCGGCATAAACGACCTGGTGATCGGACGGATTGAATTCAATATCAAAAATATTGGCGCTGCTCACCTTGGTCCAGGTTACGGCCCCGTCGGCAGTGCGGTAAACACCGCCATCAGTGGAAACCAGTAAAACCAAGTGGTCAACCGGATCCATGATGATTTTACGGGCCACGCGGTTTTTGAAATTGGACCAGTTCAAACCGGTCAGGTTCCAGGTTTGTCCGCCATCCAGGGACTTTAACACACCAAGACCATAGGCATCACCATACTCCCCATCCCCGGAGGCAGCGTAGACGATCTGGGCGTTGGTATAATCGACCACTGTACTTCCAAAACCCAGCGTTTGCAACTGGTCCGTGGTGTTGCTCCAGGTTCCGCCGGCATTCGTTGATTCCCACAAGCCACCGGAGGCACTGGAAGCAAAAAGGTGCTGGCTGTTAAAGGGATCCACGCAAACATGGTTAACACGTGCAATTCCCTCCCCATGGGAAGAAGGCTGAAAAACTGCGGGCCCAAGGGAAACCCAGTTGCCGGACATTTTTTCTGCACCAGAACCCTGTGATTTTAAAAATTTCTCCATTTCCCGGCTTGCCTGCATGGGATCCGGAAAATTTCCTTCCGGATAAACGCGAGGTTCCATGGTATAAGCCCAACGTTTAAAAACCTGGTATCCGGCCAATTCAGCAGATTCCTCTTCTTCCCTTCCGGCGTTTCTTCTCAGACCTCGGCTTCGTTCCCTTTCAAATTCACGGAAATGGTGATTAAACGACCGTTGAATATCGTAGAAGCTGGTTGCCGGATTTTGCCATTTTTCAACCCATTCCTGGGATTTTAATACAGCTGGTAGACCTACTATAAAAACGAAAATACAGGTGAGAATTCTGCTCATGAGTAATGTGGGATGAAGGTGATAAGATCCTGCCAGCCATAAGGATGGAAAGTCCTGCAAAAGTAATCATTCCACCGGAAAATGCCAATTTCAGGCTCCTCAACTGACCGTCATGCGGAATCCCTTTCCGTGAATATTCAAAATATCAATGGCGGGATCATCCTTCAGGTATTTTCTCAGTTTGGTAATAAAAACATCCATACTTCGGGCATTGAAATAATTATCGTCACCCCAAATGGTTTTCAATGCTTTTTGACGGGGCAACACTTCATTCAGGTGCATGCAAAGCATTTTGAGCAGTTCGGCCTCTTTGGGCGACAGATTGATTTCCTTTTCACTGCTACGGATGGTCCGGAATTCATAATTAAAAACAAAACTTCCGATTGGAAAATTCTGTGGATTAAATCCGTTTTCGAAACCGGTACTTCGTTTTAAAATAGCCTGGAGTTTCATCATCAGCACCTCCGAATCAAAGGGTTTGATGATGTAGTCATCGGCCCCTGTATTGAAACCGGCCAGGATATCATCCTTCATGGAACGAGCCGTGAGGAAAATGACCGGAATATCCTTGTCGTGGGTCCGGATTTCCCGGGCAAGGGAAAATCCATCCTTTTTTGGCATCATCACATCGAGAATACACAGGTCGAAGCCGCCCTTATAGTAGCCGGAAACAGCTGATTCCCCATCGGTAAACAACTGCACATGGAAATCATGAAGCTCCAGGTAATTTTTTAAAACGGCCCCGAAATTCGGATCATCTTCGGCCAGCAGGATTTTGAATTTTCGTTCTGTTGTCATGTTCATCAGCATTTATACGGCAGGAATATACTGAAACGGCTTCCCTGACCAACCTCACTTTTCACGGTAACCTTACCCTTATGAGCTTCCACAATGGCCTTCACATAACTTAAACCAAGACCAAATCCCTTAATATTATGAATGTTCCCGGTTGGAACCCGGTAAAACTTTTCGAATATTTTTTCCTGGGTGGCTGCGCTCATACCCATGCCGTTATCTTCAACATGCACCAGGATTCCATCGCTGTTGTTTTCAGTAACGATGGTGATTCTGGGATTTCCGGGAGAATACTTATTTGCATTATCAAGCAGGTTATTGAACACGTTGGCCAGGTGAAACGGATCGCCCTGAACAAGGTAATTACGGGCTTCCAGTCGGGTAATCAGTTCGCCCTTCTTTTGGGTTACCTGCAGGCGTATGAAATCCACTGAATTTTCAATCAGTTCATGGACATTGACGTCTTCATGTTTGATATCCAGTTCACCTTTTTCCAACTGGGCCATGCGCAGTACATTTTCCACCTGGGCATTCATCCGTTTGTTTTCTTCCCGGATGATGCCGGTGAAATAATTTATCTTTTCCGGACTGCTGTATACCCTTGGGTCCCGGATACTGTCAACAGCGAGTGATATGGTAGCGATGGGGGTTTTAAATTCATGGGTCATGTTGTTGATGAAATCGGTCTTGATATCTGAAAGTTTCTTCTGCCGAAAAATAACATGGATCGTATAGGCGAAACCAAACAGGATGATGCAGGTGAAGATGGCAGAACCGGCCAACATAAGCCACAAGGATGATAGCACATAATTCATGCGGCCCGGAAAGGACACCAGCAGATAGTCGGGTTTGGAAAACAGGTCGTTCGGGAACAGCATCACCCGGTGTGGTGACCTAAGCAGTTCCCGTTGCTGCCCGGGAATTTTGGAAAACACCAGGGTGTCCCTTTCACGGTTAAAAATTCCAAAGTTATAGGGAATATCAATCCCCTTTCCGGAAAGTTCTTCGCGGATGATGGTATCCAGTTTATGAGGGCTGATCCGGTGCATGATGTTGCCTCCTTCCTCTCCAAACTCCACGGCCATCTTGCTCATCACCAGGTTCAGCCTTTGCATTTTCTGAAAAATTTTTTCTTCTGTTTTATCTGCCAGCTCGCTGATGGAATCAGAAAATGAACCGAGATCGGGTGTTTCCCCGCCTTCGACAACCGTGTTGAACTCTGTTTCCCCGGCCTTTATGCTGATCACGGTATGACTTTGCCCGTTCCTGCTCTCATGATTGATGTGAACCCTGCTTCTTTTCTCTTCCGGCAGCTTGAAATCATCTGGCGGGTCTTCCGGTGGTAAAGGTGCGGGGGGTGGTGCGGGGGGGGCAATCCAGTCCACCTTAAAGGAATCCTTATCGAGGGAGATTCCCCGTGGGCTGGATGAAACCCTGACGGACCGGTCGGTTACAATCCGGAATACCTCCCGGGTTTCAATCTTGCTGACCACATCACTCAATGCAAGCGTTACGCCCTGGTCAAATTGCTGCTCCTTCAGTTTTATGTCGTGCATGATCCAGTTCATCTGAAGACCGATAATGCCCAGCAGGGCAACGCTCATGAAGACAATTAAAAGGGTAATCTTGGTCTTGTTCATACTAATTTTAAGCGGTTCTCACAACAGCAAAGGTAGGTTTTCTCCACGTATGTGCTTTTACTTTAACGTTTCATTAACCAAGATTAACGCGGCATTAACATGCAGGTACAGGGAGCTGACGTATTTTTGCCATCGTTAAGAATTATTCCAATTGCAACAAATAAAATGATATGAAAACAAATAGTTTTGCCTATGTCAGCATGATGATGCTGGGTATAGCCCTGATTTCGCCTGTGCCGGATTTACATGCACAGAAACCACGTGATGCAAAAGCTGAAAGAAAAATTCATTTGCGCATTGAAGAAGAATCAGACGGAAAAACAATCCGGATTGATACAACTTATGAAGCCTCGCAGCAGGATGCCATTGAAACGTATCTGAAATCAATCGGAATTGAAATGGCGGTACCTCCGGCTCCGCCTGAACCACCCGATGCTCCCCTGCCACCTGAAGCTCCGGCACCTCCCAGACCACGCACTCCCGGTAAACAGGATATCGTGATTCATATCGATAAGGAGGGAATCAGTGCGGGGACAAGAGCGGAGATTGAAAAGGCTATGG
>CAYWHE010000154.1:0-9745 GCA_964458125.1 uncultured Flavobacteriaceae bacterium
ACCATACATTCTTTAATTATGGGGCTACCTGAAAATTAAATCAAACATAATATCTCCTTTTGCTTTGGTACTTATGTGATCCTTCCAAGTATTAAAAAGTTTTGCCGGACAATATTGATTCTTTATATAATAAGGGTAAAATTTCTGGTCAAAGCGGAGGTAACGGCTGCCGTCTGAATCAGAAAATATTCTCCAGATCCTTCTTCCTGTAGGTATGATTCCTGGTTTCGAACATGGAAGGGCCCTGTTCTTTTTTCAACTGAAGGGAATCACCTGCAAAGAGCCTTCTGAGCAGGGCAACAGGCACCAGGAAAATATAAAAAATAAGGGAGAGCAGTATTTTGGAAGTAAACCAGCCGATGCCCTCAGCCAGTTTCAGCCACAACAAAACCAGCCAGCGTTCCACAAAACCGGAAAAGATGCAGGCCACGCCAATCAGCAGGGCGATTTTCAACCAGACCGGAGATGCAGTAACCAGGGAAATCAAGGACAGTCCGGTCACGATGACCAGGGGAACTTTTTGTTTTTCAGATGCTTTCATAGTTCGTATATAACTAATTGGCGGCAGCAACTGCTACCGGTTTTCCAGGTTCAGCTTTTTGATTTCTTCAAACACCAGTGAGGCAAACAACTCCGCGCCTTTTTTCGAAAAATGACCTTCATCCACAAAGTAGCCGGCGGTCCAGGGATGCCGCAGGTGAATGTCCTTCATTTCCATGCAATGCTCAGCCGTACAGAGGCTGTCCATGATGGTATTGAAGTGATTCATCAGTCTTGGAATGCTGTTGCTTTCGATATATGGTGTCCAGGGCAGAGAGGTATTTTCCGGAACCCGAAAATCCTGATTCATCACCTGAGGGATAAATACGGGGATTGCACCGATATTCTTTGCCAAGGCATTCAGTGTTTTCAGGTTACGGTAATAAATCCGGTCGATAAACGGATCGGGGTCGCTATAGATTTTATCGGGTTGCCTGAATTTGGAATCAAACCGGGTGCTGCCTTTTTTTCGTAAATAGTTGATGGCAACATTTCGCGTCATCTGCACCAGGTAAGCCATCCCTGAAAACTTCTGTAAGGCGTCCATGAAGTTATAACATTTTAATTCCGCATCATCACTTGAAAAACTACTGGCCAGGAACAATCCATGATGATAGTAATCCGGAGAATTCAGCGGATCGTGGTAATTGCGCATATCGTTCCAGCCCTCGTAAAATAAAATCACATCGGGTTTGATTTCCGGAATCAGCAAAGCGGACTGGATGATGCCCTCCACGGTGGAATAACCGGCTACCCCGTAGTTAAAGACGGCATATTTTTTTCCAAGTTTCTGCTGTAATTGTGCCGGCCAGCTATCCGTATCGGCAAGTTCCACGCAATATGTGGAAGAACCCCCGACACAGGCAATGCGAATGAGTGAGGTATCCTGTTCATCCCCACCCGTCCACCGCAAACCCATTGGAGTGGAAGAAAAAACGCCTTTCCCCTGATTAAACGACTTGCCCGCCCGGAGCCTTCCGACGAGGAAGGGATGTTTCTCATAAACTTCCTTGCGCATGGGATGATCGGCAACCGGTGTTGAAGTAAGCCTTGTTTCACCATGTTTGAAAAGAAAAATGACCTGCCCGAGGACTTCAATAAAAAGCAACATGACGAACAATATCTTTACGTTGACCCAGGCAATCTGCAGGAATTCCTTTATTTTACTTTCAGCCATACCCGAATGATTAATCCAGTACGAATTCCTCTTTCCAGTTATCCCTTTCCTTCCATTCGGGTTGTTCCATTTTCATAAAAAGATAAGGCCCGATCACCAGCGCATCCATTTCAGTGCGCATAAAACAACGGTATCCGTCTTCCGGCGTCATCACAATGGGTTCTCCGCGCACGTTGAAGCTGGTGTTGACAATTACGGAACAACCGGTTTGCTTTTTAAACTCGGTGATCAGCTGATGGTAGGCCGGATTTGTTTCTTTGTGGACGGTTTGAATGCGGGCAGAAAAGTCGATATGCGTGATGGCGGGCAGATCCGACCGGAGGTAATACAGTTTTTCCTTCAGATCAAGCTGACTATAGTTTTCCGGAAGCGGCTTCCTCCACTTTTCCTTCACCGGGTGAACCAATAGCATATACGGGGAGGATCCCTGCAGGTCAAAATACCCGGCAGCATCTTCCGCCAGTACAGATGGTGCAAATGGCCGGAAGGATTCCCTGTACTTGATTTTGAGGTTCAGCTTTTTCTGCATATCGGCATTGCGGGCATCCCCGATAATGCTTCTGCCTCCCAACGCACGGGGTCCAAATTCCATGCGTCCCTGCATCCAGCCAATCACCATGCCCTGAGCGATCAGGGAGGCCGTTTTCACGCAAAGTGCATCCATTGAGCCCGGCTCATGGTAAACGGCCTTGTATTTTTTGGCCATGAGCCGGATTTCCAGGTCAGAAAATTCGGGACCCAGATAAGAACCTTTCATTTCATCGCCCTGTCCGCCCGCTTGCTTCTCTTTCTCAAAATAAATATGGCAGGCTGCGAGTGCGGCTCCCGGGGCGCCTCCGGCATCGCCGGCCGCAGGCTGAATGAACATCCCGGAGAATAAGCGGGTATCCTGGATTTTGCCATTGGCCACGCAATTCAGGGCAACACCACCGGCAAGGCAAAGGTTATCCGACCCCGTTAATTTCTTCGCTTCCCGGGCCATTCCAATGACAATCTCTTCCGTGATTTCCTGGATAGCCAGGCCCAGATTGCAATGATGCTGAAGCAACTCATCCTCCGGCTTGCGTTTTCTAAATCCGAAGAGGCTTTCCCATTTTTCATCCATGGCCATTTTCAGCCCGGTGGCATAATTAAAATACGCCTGGTTCAGCCATACGGAGCCATCATCTTTAATTTCCAGCAGGTTTTCCCTGATGCGTTTCACATATTGCCGTACCTGTTCCGATCCCGGATTGCCATAAGGAGCAAGTCCCATCAGTTTGTATTCGCCGGAGTTGACCTTGAATCCCAGGAAATACGTAAAGGTGGAATACAACAATCCGACAGAATGCGGAAATTTCAATTCCTTGAGGATGGTGATATCCTTTCCTTTGCCATGACAGATGGAGGCTGTTGCCCACTCCCCCACTCCGTCCACGGTGATGATGGCCGCTTCGGAAAAACCGGAGGGATAAAAGGCTGAAGCGGCATGAGAGAGGTGATGTTCCGGGAACAGCAATTTAACATTTTTCCTGTCAAAGGACTGGATTTCCTCCAGCGCATCGAGGAGGTTTTTCTTCAGAAAAAGTTTTTCCCTGATCCAGACCGGCATGGAGGTAATGAAAGAAGGAAGTCCCATGGGCGCAAAGCCATAATAGGTTTCCAGCAGCCTTTCAAATTTCAGTATGGGCTTATCATAAAAGGCTATGGCATCGAGTTCGTCCAGTTTAACGCCTCCGTATTGCAGGCAAAATGAAACAGCATGGGAGGGAAACCCGGGATCATGTTTTTTTCTGGTGAATCGCTCCTCCTGGGCCGCGGCTGTAATGATGCCGTCTTCGACCAGGGCAGCAGCAGAATCATGGTAATAAGCAGAAATACCAAGTATCTTCATGTTCTTATCTATTGGTTACAGCAGTTCCTGTTTCATGTTTCAGCAGTGCAATTTCATAATTTCTTTAATTTACCGGAGACATCGCCAAACCAGTTATGAACAGCGCTGTCAACCTTTTACGGCTTCGGCAATTAACGTTTCAAGGTTGTTGAAGGCCTCGCCCAGGCATACCTGGTGCCGCTCCACATCTTGTAACCGCGTATCATCGCTTATTCCGGGAGGATAAAACCGAATGTCCCTGAATCCGCTTACCTGCAGGAGATGGGTCAGGCTCTCCTTCCCAAAAATAAACTTATGATAAAAATTATAAAAAATATAGTTGACCAGGAAATCGCGTTTACAGGGAACGGGATGGGGATAGGTTTTGCTTACGTGTTCACGGAAATAGTCCTGCACCACGGGGTCGTCTTCCTTCATACTAATAAACCGGTCCAGCGAAGGGGTGGCGATCCGGATTTTCCCCCCTTTTTTAAGGATGCGATGGCATTCCCCGAGCATAAAGACGGCCTGTTCGTAGGCGATGTGTTCAATCATATGTTCGGACATAACGCACTCGAAACTCTCATTCTCAAATGGAAAACGCTTCGTGGCATCGAGGTAAGCCACGCCTTCGGGCCCGGCCCAGACATCGGTATTGAGCCATCCTTCCAGGTTATTTCCCTGACAGCCGATGTTTAATTTTTTCATCCCGGGTCCGTTCATATAATCCCTGATCAGACCTGCCGTTTTCTTTTGAAAATACTTTGCTTTCTGGCCTTCACTCGTCTGGCCAAACAAAGCGCGTATGGACCAGATCAGGTCCGAAACCTTTTTATTCCGGTAAAGGATTCCTAAAGCCATGTTTCAGCAGATAATAGGCAGGTTGGTTTCAGTTGATGTTCCACTTAATCACCGGGCATAAAAGCGTTCTCCGTTTTCGCTGCCAGTATGGCGATTTACTTTTCAAACCAATAATATCAAATTTAACCGACAACTCCTCGTGTTCATGCGAATAAAACATTTTAACAAAATGCAGCCCGGCCAGGAAATAAACCTGATACTTGCCTTCATTCAACTGGGAAATATCCAGTGAACCGGTCAACTGATGCCGGCCGGGACGGAGGATGGATTTATGTTCATCAAAATCATCCGTATGAAAAGTCAGCACCAGTGAATCGCCCATCTCATTGAACAACTGGTATCCGAGACAAAGCCGTCCTTCTTCCTGCAGGACATCCACCGTGACGTGCACGAGCAGCTGGTCTTCATAACAGTCCACCGCTTCAACGGCATTGCCCTTTAAATCGGTGATCTGAAAATTTTTCAGAATGAAGTAAGGTTCACCCTTGGTTCCGTCGAAACCTCCCGTTCCGCCTTTCGATTCATACAGGGTTTGGGTGTATAAATTCAGTACATCGGTAGTTTCCCCGAATTTCTCCACCATGCCTGATTTCAGGTAAAGCGTTTTGGAGGCCAGTTGCCGGATCAGGCTGAGCTGATGGGAAACCACCAACAATGTCCTGCCGTGTTTTCCAACCTCATCCATTTTGCCTATGCATTTCCGCTGAAACTCATAATCGCCCACGGCAAGTACT
This sequence comes from uncultured Flavobacteriaceae bacterium, assembly GCA_964458125.1. GTDB lineage: Bacteria > Bacteroidota > Bacteroidia > AKYH767-A > OLB10 > CAYWHE01. The sequence goes on from CAYWHE010000154.1 coordinate 5,165, forward strand.
TCATCAATGATCAGGATGTCGGGTTCCAGGTGAACCCCAACGGCAAAAGCCAGACGCAGCTGCATACCACTGCTGTAGTGCTTCAGGGGTGTGTCAATAAATTTTTCCACCCCGCTGAAGGCCACGATCTCATCAAAGTGACGGGTGATGTCGCGCCTGGAAATACCGAGAATGGATCCGTTGAGGAAGATATTTTCACGACCGGTGAGTTCCGGGTGAAAGCCGGTTCCGACTTCCAGCAGGCTTGACAGGGTCCCGCGAATGGTAATGATGCCTTTACTGGGCAGGGTGATCCTGGATAACACTTTCAAAAGGGTGGATTTTCCCGCACCGTTTTTTCCAATAATGCCAATGATTTCACCGGGTAAAATATCCAGGTCGATATCCTGAAGTGCAAAAAAATCTTCGCGTGTACTTTTATTTTTCCCTTTTACCCATTCGGCCAGGGTATCACGAAGCGATTCATAGGGACGGTTCTCCTGCCTGATCCGGTATTTCTTGGAAACATTCCTGATTTCGATAATGGGCTTCATAGGCAGGATTCCCGGGACAGATTATAGTTTTTCAAAAACCAGGCGACCTGATGGTTTACACCCGCGCATGGCATGAACCGAATATCATAATTGAAACCTGGCAACGGGATCATCAGGCAATATCGGCAAAATAATTTTCGGTTTTTTTGAAAACGGCAAGGCCGCCGATAAACAGGATCAAGGAACCGCCCAGGCTGACCAGCATGAGCAGCGGATCAACGGGCATCCCGGTAACGGCACTTCGGGCCAATGAAATGGCGCCGGCCATGGGATTGAGTGAAAGAATTACCTTGAGCAGGTTGTTGTCCACAATCGTCAGCGGATAAATAACCGGGGTGAGGAACATGAGGGATTGTATAAGAAAAGGAATGACGTAGCGAAAATCCCTGTATTTAACGTTCAGGGCCGAAAGCAGGGTCCCCAGTCCAAAAGTGCTGAATACGGTAGTCAGAAAGGCAAGCAGCAAATAGAACGGCAATAATAACGGGTTGACATCCATCCGGTAATACACCAGCAGGCCCACATAAATAACCAGGGTCATCAGGAAGTCGAAAACGGAAACCAGGATGGAAGACAAGGGAATGATGAGACGGGGAAAGTATATTTTTTTGATAATATTGGCATTTCCCACCATGCTTTCAGCGGCATGACTGACACCCGAAGAAAACAAGGTCCAGAACATAAGGCCGGAATAAACAAAAACAGGATAGGGCAGGTTATCGGAAGGAACTTTCAGCACCCTTCCGAAAAAAACGGAAAAAACAACCATCATGACAAAGGGCTGTAACAAGGCCCAGGCAAGCCCCAGCACGGTTTGCTTGTATTTGACCTTGATGTCCCGCCAGGAAAAAAAATAGAAAAGTTCCCGGTAATCCCATAATTCCCTGAAGTTAAAAGAGAATTTTTTATCAGATTGAATAACATATTCCATAGCGGTCAAAAGTAGTTAAAATCATGAAATACCATCCAGGTGCCCCTGGCTGATTTTTCCCAAGGTGCGTATATAAAAGTCGGGAAGCTGATGGATCTGTTAAACTTTATCCAATGCCTTTGATTTGCCGTGCAAATACCATTTCCGGAGGCCATCCAATACGATCAGGGTCATGATTATCATAAATGGTTCGGCATAATACCTCCAGCGGTATCCTACATGAAAGAGTATCGTTACAAAAATGGAACCGGCAAGCGGTGCAGCCAGTATCCAGTGACGGCTGGAAGGAAATTTCCTTCGGGCCAGCAGCAGCAGCCCGGTCAGTACATACATGATACAACCCAGGTGGATCATCAAGTTCATCGGGTTGAAACGGTTATCGTCATTATTATATGGCAGGAAGTAAATAGCAACTTTTCGAACCGACAACATCATTTCATCAACCGGATTATGCATGATCCACTCCCAACCCAGTTTCTGCAGGTTAATTGCCTTTTGATATTCATCAAGCTGTTCATAACCGGGAATTTCCTTCCGGATATATTGATAATACGGGGAGGCCGGGTTCACAAAACAATCACCACACCATCCACCACGGGCAAAGGGATTATGCCCGAGACTGAAAGGAAATCCGGTGGTGCCCAGTGTCCATCCTCCGAACAGCCGGTTATTTTTTAGCAGGACTGGAATATTGGCTGTTAAGAATAAGAAGCCCGAAAGTAAAACCACCAGCAGAGCTGATTGGAAGGCTGCCGGACTGGTGCGTCGGCCATATGCGGTAATAATGAGGTATAACCCGAAAAGAAAGAGATAAATAAACAACAATTGCGGTCTGAATAAAACCGAGGGAAGGAAGCTGGCGATCAGAAAAATCCTGCCTGAAACCGGCAAGCGCTTTTGTAATCCCTTCAGGATCAAAGCCACATCAACGATCAGCAGGCTGGTTACCACACTTTCGTAGTTGACCAGGTTACCGACAAAAAAACTCACGGAAGGGTATAGGCCATATAATAACAGCGCCACATTGGCCCAAACCGGTGAAAGAAACTGAAGGGCAGCGGAACGGAAATAAAACAGGGAGAAAAAGAACAACACCAGGGAGATTACATGCACCAGGAAAGCATAACCAATAAAGTAGGGATCTGTCCTGTGCCAGGTGACAGGTTTTCCCGGAAAAACATCTTCATAAAAAGTCTGGAGGGCTATATGCAGGTATACCGGATAAGCCGGGCGAAATGCGGTAAAGTCATATACGTAACCGGTCCTGTGATTTTCCTGGCTGCTCGAATAACTCAACCCGTGCCGGTGGTTGATAGCCACTTCCGCAATCAGCATCTCATCATTATTTACCGACAACATCCGTTGAAAATGCTCCCTGATTTCACCTTTCCTGATATGATTAAAGGTTTCCGGCAGGCTTCCGCACGTTAACATGCCTGTCACCCTGCAGACCATGGCCATCAGGATGACCAGGCCAGTGTTGCTGAGCAGCGGGGTTTTATTCATGATTTTGAGCTTCCGTTAATTTCCAGTAAAACCGCTCGCCTGTTGCCGGATCCGTTATCAAATTTGCAAACAAACCTGCAACGGATGAATCGGGTTCCGCTCCCGGGCCCGCAACCAGGTACCCAATGCGATATTGCCGGATGAAGGCCGCCTGCGCTTCCGGAATGCTGATAAAAGTGCCATCCGCTTTCATATTTTCAGTAAACCGGTAAAAGGCCGAGCGGCCCATTAACTGCCGGTCGGTGTCTGCCTGGTTATCCGACAACGGTGCATCATAAACCGAAATGGAATACGTATACGCTTTGCTGTTAGTATAGGCCAGATGCCTGCCAGCAATATTGAAAATCGGATTTTTATCAAATACCTTGCGGTAATTCAATGGTGAAAGCAGGAATACGCCCTTGGGATTTATCTCCCGGATGGCGTTGGCTGTCTGCTGTAAATATTTTTCCGACTGAGGCCAAGGCCTCCTGGCAACCGTAAAAAAGTAATGTATTTTCCAGGCGGCCATGGCAAAAAAAATTAAAAACAGCAAGACCCGGTGAATCCCGGAAACCTTATCCAGAAGAAATAACACGGTTAGAAAAAACAATAAACCCAGCATCACCACCGAGATATTTGAAAATAACTGAACGGTATCGATCATGTAATGCAAGGCGGCCCAGGCCGAAAGGGAGCTGATAAAGAGCAGGAGGGCCAGCAGGAGCCAGCGGTTCCGAAACGGGTTCAGAACAGGTCTCAGGTACCTGAACCCGGGAATCAGCACCAGTAAAACCGGCAGGTAAATCAGCATCAGGTGTATGCCGGTCAACCCAAAAATATTGACAGAGGTTTTCAGATAACCCGGAGTAAAAAGTGACCATACCCCCCCCTGTACTTCACGTATCCTGATGGTTTGACCTTCAGGTCCGGGCTTGTAGAACAAAAACATAAAAACAAGCAGGGCCAGAAGCATGCAGGCAGGCCTGAGCAAACCTGCCAGATTTCTCTCCCGGGCAAACTGAAAAAGAATAAAAACCGTCAAAGCAACAGGAATGCTGGCAGCCGTGGAAATAAAAACCACCGGCAGCAGCAGCAGTATCCAGCTTCCTTCCGTCAACTTATTCTTCAGGAAGAACAACATACCAGCCTGGGAAAAAAGCATGACCACGAGCAGTTTATTATAGTTAAACAGGTCGACGGCAAATACATTGGCATGTGTGAGTAACGGAATTTGCTCATACCAGGGGAGGCAGGTCCCAGAAAAAAAAAGAAAGGCAAAGGACAACAGGTATAGCTGAAATCCAGCCTGCGAGAAATGTTCAGCCAACGCCATGAAACCCACCCACACCGTGGCCGCCAGCAAGGGTATGGTCAGCAGGATGTAACAGGAAAGCGAATTGAGCCCGAGGAGATGAAAGACCCCGGAATTGAACCAGAGGTCAAAATAATGGTAGGGCTCCGGATGCAAGGGAAGAATTTTAAAATAGTCGAGTGAAATACTTTCAGTACCGGAATCCCATATGAAATTAGAAACGTTTGCATGAAAAAGGGTGTCGGGGTTTGGCAGGAACCAGGTTCCGAAAGGGTTATAAATACTGTAAAACTTCAATGAAAAAAATATCAGGAGCA
>CAYWHE010000155.1:0-9695 GCA_964458125.1 uncultured Flavobacteriaceae bacterium
TACCGGTTCGAAGAAATTTCTTAGGCTCATCATGGATAACCAATACGAGGAGGCCCTTTCAGAAGCCCGTGACCAGGTGGATGGCGGAGCCCAGGCCATTGATATCAACATGGATGAAGGCATGCTGGATGCCGAGGCCGCCATGACCACCTACCTGCAACTGGTTGCGGCAGAACCTGATATTGCCAGACTTCCCATCGTAATTGACTCTTCTAAATTCCATGTACTGGAAGCGGGCCTGAAGTGCACACAGGGGAAATCCATTGTCAATTCTATTTCGCTTAAAGAAGGGGAGGAAGCATTTATCCGGCAGGCGGGCTTAATTAAAAAGTATGGTGCTGCGGTTATCGTGATGGCTTTCGATGAAAGGGGCCAGGCTGATACCCTTCAACGCAGAAAGGATATTTGTAAACGGGCTTATGATATTCTGGTTAGCCAGGTACATTTTCATCCCCAGGACATCATCTTCGATCCGAATATTTTTCCGGTGGCAACCGGAATGGAAGAACACCGGAGGAATGCCCTTGATTATTTTGAAGCCACCCGCTGGATAAAGGCCAATCTGCCTCTGGCCAAGGTTTCGGGAGGGGTCAGCAACGTCAGTTTTTCTTTCAGGGGAAACGATACCGTGCGGGAAGCCATTCATTCAGCCTTCCTCTATCATGCCGTCCGGGCCGGAATGGATATGGGCATTGTCAATCCCGGCATGCTTCAGGTTTACGATGAGATACACGGGGATCTTTTAGAGCGGGTGGAAGATGTGCTGCTCGACAGGAGGGATGATGCCACTGAGAGACTGCTTGTTTTTGCAGAAACGATTAAAAATAAGGGAAAGGTCATCGTCAGGGATGAAGAGTGGAGAAAGGAAACGGTTCAAAAAAGACTGAGCCATGCATTGGTTAAAGGTATTGTGGATTATATTGAAGCCGACATGGAGGAATGCCGTCAACTTTATCCCCGTGCGCTGGAGGTTATTGAAGGCCCGCTGATGGAAGGCATGAACATCGTAGGGGACCTGTTTGGCACCGGCAAAATGTTTTTACCACAGGTAGTGAAAAGCGCCAGGGTGATGAAAAAGGCGGTAGCCTACCTGCTTCCTTTCATGGAAGAAGAAAAGAAAAGGAGCGGGGAGATCATGAAACAGGCCGGAAAAATCCTCATGGCCACCGTGAAGGGTGACGTACATGATATCGGGAAAAACATAGTCGGGGTAGTACTGGCCTGCAATAATTATCAGATCATCGACCTGGGGGTGATGGTTTCTGCCGATAGAATCCTGGAGGAAGCCAGAAACCAGGGTGCTGACATTATCGGCCTGAGCGGGCTGATCACGCCTTCCCTGGATGAGATGGTGCATGTGGCGAAAGAAATGGAACGGAACGGGTTCACCATACCGTTATTAATTGGCGGGGCCACCACATCAAAAGTACATACAGCCGTTAAGGTGGCACCAAACTATTCCGGACCCGTGGTGCACGTCAATGATGCTTCCAGATCCGTACCTGTTGCCGGCAGCCTGCTCTCTGCCGATCACCGGGATCAGTTTATCCGTGAAACGAATGAGGAAATGGAACGTGTCCGTGAATATAACAGGCAGGCCCGTTCCTCTCAAAAATTTATCAGCCTGGCCGATGCCAGAAAAAATCCATTCCGTTCCGACGGCTCCTCCGTTCCGGTTAAAGGGCCAAACCAAATGGGAAATCAGTTGTTCAGTAATTTCCCCCTGGAAGAAATCGCACGTTATATTGACTGGACACCGTTTTTTCATAGTTGGGAAATGAGTGGATCTTACCCGAAATTGCTGGAAGATCTTGTGAAGGGAGAGGAGGCTTCGAAACTTTTCCATGATGCGCAAACCATGCTCGGCAGGATCATACGTGAAAAATGGCTGACGGCCAATGCTGTAGCTGGTATTTATCCGGCTCTCAGCAGGGGAGATGATATCCTTGTTTATGCTCCCCCATCCGGAAACATGGCTCCGGCAACGTCCAAGCCCATCGCCACCTTTCATACCCTGCGCCAGCAAACCGGGAAACCTGCCGGTCATTTCAATATCGCCCTGGCGGATTTTGTCTTACCGGAACCAGACCATGTTCCGTCACCCAGCCAGGGTAGCACCGGAGATCAGCGTACAGATTATCTAGGGGCCTTTGCCCTGACCACCGGTATAGGGCTCGATAAACATGTGGCCGCTTTCGAGAAGGATCATGACGATTACAGCGCCATCCTGCTGAAGGCCCTGGCCGACAGGCTGGCGGAAGCATTTGCCGAGTTGCTGCATGAGAAGGTGAGAAAGGAAATCTGGGGATATGCACCGGAGGAGGATCTGTCTGTCCAGGAACTGATTAAAGAAAAATATGCCGGCATACGGCCGGCTCCCGGTTATCCCGCACAGCCCGATCATACCGAAAAACGAACGCTTTTCTCCTTGCTGGAAGCGGAGAAAAATACCGGAATAACGCTTACGGAAAGCCTGGCCATGGTACCCACGGCTGCCGTTTGCGGATTGTATTTTGCGCATCCCGGCGCGCATTATTTCGGATTGGGACGGATTCAACGGGATCAGGTGGAAGACTATGCGGCCCGGAAGGGAATGCCGGTGGAGGTGGTTGAAAAATGGCTTGGAAGCGTGCTGAGTTATTGATTTTTTTCAGATTTTAGCAGCTTCGAATCTTATTGGATGATTCCATATTCATTTTAAAAAATTTAAAACATGAAAAAAATCGGACTGCTGGGAACCGGTATGGTTGGGCAAACCATCGGCAACAAACTTGTTTCACTGGGCTATGAAGTCATGATGGGCTCACGGACACGCGATAATGAGAAGGCGCTTCAGTTCGTGAAGAATAACGGTAAAGGTGCATCAAACGGTACGTTTGAAGAGGCCGTCAAATTCGGGGAATTGATTTTTCTTTGTACGAAGGGCGAAGCCACCCTGGATATTCTGAAATTGGCAGGCCCTGCAAATTTTACAGGCAAGACGGTTGCTGATATCAGCAACCCCCTGGATTTTTCGAAGGGCATGCCGCCCTCCCTTTTCATCTGCAATACCAATTCACTTGGCGAAGAGGTTCAAAAAACTTTGCCCGGAGCACATGTCGTCAAAACCTTGAATATCGTCAACTGCGAGGTGATGGTTCAGCCCGGAAAGTCAGGAGGAAATCCTACCATGTTTATGAGCGGCAACGATGCCGGTGCCAAGAATAACATCAAGTCGATCTTGAATCAGTTTGGCTGGGAGGATATTATCGATTTGGGTGACATCACCACAGCCCGTGGTACGGAGATGATGCTACCCATCTGGCTCCGGACATATATGGCCACCGGCAACGGATATATCGGTTTTAAGATTGTCCGGTAAAAAAGGAAGCCGCAACGGATTTTGATTGCAGCTTCATTTCCTCTGCAGGTACTATTTTTGAAGGCGAGGGTTTAATGTTTCACCACGAGCGTACAGGATATGCTGCCGGATGGGCTGCTTAATTTAACCTGGTAAACACCGACTGTCAGTGTTTCTGTGCTGACATTCACCTGATGCGTTCCTTCCGGAAAATAATTTTCTTCCAGTACCTGTCTGACCAGTCTTCCTGAAATATCATATATGCTGATAGTTACCGACTCGCCTGCAGGGAGGTGGAATTCAATCCGGCTTTCCCGGTCCGCCAGCGTCGGAAGCGCCTGAAGGGTGGCAGGTAATGTTGACAAGTTTCCGCCGTTTTCGCTTTCCCGCACGCCGCCTGCCATGCAGTCGTTAATGCGTGCCGTAAACGTGCAACCCGCTGCAGCCCTGAATCCCGGATCGGCCCGTATAAAGGATTCGGCTTCATACCAGATTTGATTGGATAATGAGCCGCTGATCATGCTGGTTGACGTAATGCTGCTGCCACTCAGGTATCCCTTTTTTCCTGTGGAAGTTCCTCCCAGGTTATAAGCCCCCGGACAACCCACCGTAAAATAATGCACCGCCGTTTTACCGGAATAGTTCACGGACATTTTATAAGTGCCGGCAGCCGAGGGGAGGAGCAGTGTGGAATGGTAATACCCGGCCGGACTAAAGGACCCGGTGTTGGTGAAAGTTACCGCGGACAGCTGGCTCCCGGCGGGATCGGTGACCGTCATGGCGACCATAAGACCCGGTATGATATCACGCAGGTGAATTTCAAATCTGGCAATCTCGCCCGGATTAAAATGATTCCGGATGGTGAGCGGTTCCGGATCGGGACAGTTGGAAGCGGGAACCGGTCCTGAAAGCGTCATCAATCGCAGAATACCGGGATTGTAATAGGGAAGCTGGTTTTTCCACAGGCTGGTGCTGATGCCGGGGTTGCAGGCGCCGGCCCAGGGATCGACCACATTGTACAACTGGTCCTGTACTTCAAAATGAAGGTGCGGGTTGGTAGAGCTTCCTGAACTGCCAACCAGGCCTAAGTATTCGCCTTCTTCCACCATTTCGTTTATGGCACGCGTGGTAACGCTTCCTGATTTCATATGGTAGTAAATGGCGAAGGATCCGTCGCTGTGCAGGATGGTGACATAATTCGGATTGCCGCCACCAAAAAGGCAATTACGGTCGAAGTTGTTGTCGTCCTTGTCGACTATTTGTCCGGGCGCCGCTGATACCACCTGAACGAACATGGAATCCATCATGCTCCAGTAATAGGGTCCGATGCAAATATCAGTTCCTGTATGATCGTAACCGCTGGGTTTATCGTACGTTCTGTCTCCGCAATTATAGTCCTGCAGAGGGCCTGTTGCGGGATCATGATCGATGTAGTTCTGGATGTAGAAATATTCGTTGTCGTAAAAATTGGAATTATAGGTCAGCGGCCAGGCAAAGGTTTGGGTGACCGTAGCGGTTTGCGGCGGGTTTGTAAAAAGACTTCCCTCGGCCCGCATCCGGCTGATATTGGCCATAGCCCTGCTTTTTAAAATATCCCGCATTTCTTTCGTAAGGCAGGGCACGGGATCAGGTGGGGTGGTTACGGTAACACCCTGGCTACTGTGGTACATTTCCTGTGCACAGGCCGGAATGACGGGTAGCTGTATAAGTAGGGTCATCACCATGGTAAAAAAAGGTGCCCTTAATGTAATATGAGTGCTTTGGTTGATCTTCATGGTTGATTTTTTTACCTGTTTATTCATATAATAACAGCAGGTGATTATCTGGACTGGCAGGCATCAAGTTGATCCTGCAGAGCCTCCTGCTGATTTTTCAACTGGATCACATAGAGGGTCAGCTCTTCAATTTTTTGCATCATTTTCGACTGCATATCACCCAGGGATACGCCGGATTTTTCAAGTTCTGCAGCGGGCGGGATGTTGGGAAGATGACCGTTCGTCCGTATGAATGAATGAATCTCCTCCAGACTTTTCAGCTCGTAGGAAGGGCTAAATACATAATCGGGCCAAGCTGCATTCAGTTGTACTTTCAGTTCTTCACAGATGATCTTGCCGTTGACGCTTAATTTATAACCGGTAGCCGCCGTACTGGTATTGATCATGACATCGCCATCCTTGTTGATGGTCAGGTTGCCCCCCGGAGAGTTAAGCGATACTTTACCGGTGGTGTTACCTGTGGAAATACCAATAAGCAAATCGTTCCCGCTGTTCTGGATAAAGGATTTGGCCACATTGCTGCTATTGTAAAACTGGATATAATTATTTGTTCCGATCAGGTCAATGGCTGCGCCACCGCCGTTGATGCTCAGTTTGGCTCCCGGGTTGCTGGTGCCAATGCCCACATTTCCATTGTTCAGGATGGTCATTTTGGGTCCCGAGTTCAGGTAGAAATAAAGGTTTCCTGACGCATTCGCGCCCGTGGTACCGATATTCATATGGCTGTTGTCGCATTGAATAAATGCTTTCTCCACGCTGTTGTTATGAAAGGTCAGGTAGGGCGAAGCCGCATCGAGGCGCATCAGTTCGCCTGTTCCTTTTAAGTGCAGGCGGCAGGAAGGGGAAGCGGTGCCAATGGCCACATTGCCGGAACTGTTGACGATCAGTTTCGTGCTGCCGTTAACCATGACTTTGAAAGGTGAGGTTCCGGTTGGCGCATTCACCGTGAGTGTTGAAGTCGGGGACTCCGTGCCAATACCCACCTTGTCGGAAAAATAGCCGCGACCTTTGAAATAACCTGCATAATCACTGCTGCCGGTTGCATAACCGTATATGCCAAAATTTTTATAATTGCCGGTGGCAATTCCATACACTGCAATATTCTTATCATCTATGGTTTGGGTTCCGGAAACATTTCCATTGGCTATACCATAAATACCGTAGTGTGTTCCTCCGGCATTGGTGTTCCTGTTCCATCCCAGCACCCCGGCACCAAAGTCATTATCATCCTCTTTCACACCCATCACGCCAATGTAATTCAGGGTAGATGGAATATTCCCGATAAGCACATTGCCGCTGCTGTAAAGTGTACCCATGTAACCATTGGCATGGGTGGTGAAGTTGATGCTGCCTTCAATAAACCTTCCTTTAATGGAGGAATATATTTCTCCCTGATTGATGAGGGCCGGTTTACTACCGGAAACATACAACCTGTTTAAGGTGACAGGAGTCACGCCAATGCCCGTTTCGCCATTGGCTGAAATGGTTACCCTGACGGTATTGGCCGTGCGGATTTTAAGATCGGTGTTATCCGTTGTTCCCAGGAAATTGGCGGTGGTGAGACCTGCATTTCCGGTTATGGACCAGGATTGTCCGGTTACCCGGTAGTTACCGGAAATCAACAGGATGGCAGTCAGCAGGAGTGGAAGACTTGTTTTCATCGGTGTGTTTTTTTTTCAATAGTACAGGCTTTTAACCGGGGAACGGGAAGTTATTGAGTAAACGGCAGGGTTGATTAGTGAACGGTCATCACAGTCAAAACCCTATCTTTGCTGGCGGAGATGATTATAACAAACAGGATTCACGTTTTCAGGCTGATCAGGTCGGCAATTTTAGTGTGTTTGCTGATTGCCCTTCAAACCGTGATTGGCATTTGCCGTTCTCCGCAACAGCAGGGGAAAGCTTACCCGGCGGGAATGCGGCTACTGGAACTGGGTAATCGTTTTTTAAATGCTTCCATTCCCGACAGCGCCATTTATTATTTTGTAAAGGCAAAGGATCTGTTTATTCAACGACAGGACCCCGGTTCCGCAGCGAAAGCCTATACCGGATTAGGCCAGGCGCATTACCGTGCCGGCCAGATACCGGAAGCCATCCAGAATAACGACAGTGCACTGGCACTGTTTACACAAATCCGGGATACGTCAGGAATGTCGGAGGCCTTGGGTAACGCCGGTTTTTACTATTACAGGCAATACAGGCTGACGGAGAGTTTTGACCTGGTTTCCAGATCACTTCTTTTGGCGGAAGCCTGCGGAAATGAAAAGGCCATCTTTAAGGCCAATTACTATCTCGCCATCATTTACCTCGAACTGGACTCCAATCTGGATGTGCCCAAAGGTTACCTGTTGCGGGCCATGGAACTAAACAAACAGATTGGGGACAGCGCGTTTGATCTCAACATTAAATCCTGCTTCTCTACCCTATACCAGCGGGAAGGAAATTTTCCTGCGGCCATCGGATTACTCCAGGAATTAATTGCTCATTTTAAAAGCCGCGGTAAAACTTTCGAAGAGGGCATTACCCTTCATAACCTGGGCTACGTTTATACCCGCATGAAGAATTTCAGTCAATCCATACGGTATTATGAACAGGCCATGGACCGATACCGGGAAGTTGGCGATTCCGCATCCCAGGCGGACGAATATTATTCCATTGCCATGGATCTGGCGGAACAAAAGAAGTACCCCGAGGCTGTTAAAAATCTGTTAACCGGAATGTCCATCGCACGCGCCCTGGGTGATACAGAGAATGAATGTGACCTGGCCCAGGCCCTGGAGGTGGTTTATGAAAAATCCGGTCAGTTCCGCGAAGCGCTTTTTTACAACAGGCGTTATTATTCCTTACGCGACAGCCTGAACAGCAGAGAGCAGAATGAAAAGCTGCTGGAACTGAAAACAAAATTCGAAACCGGGCAGAAGGATAAGGAAATCAGCCTGCTGAACAAGGATAAGTTGCTGCAGCAGGCAGAGTCATCTAAACAGCGCCAGTTGAAAAATGTGTTCCTGGCAGGATTTGCCGCCCTGTTGATCATAGCCGCTTTATTGTATAACCGTTACCAGGTCGGGAAAAGGGCAGCACGGTTACTCGGGGAAAAGAACAGGCAGATTCAGCTGGAGAAGGAGCGGGCTGAACATAGCGAAAAAATCAAGCAACAGTTCCTGGCAACGATGAGCCATGAAATCCGCACCCCCATGAATGCCATTATCGGCCTGTCCAACCTGCTGGTTCACCGTAAAACAGATGAGCAGGGAAAGGGATATGTGAATGCGATCAGGCATAGCGCAGGCAGTTTGCTGAGGCTGATCAATGACATTCTTGATTTTTCAAAACTGGAGGCCGGCAAGGCCCGGCTGCAGACGCACCCCTTCCGGATTTATGACACGCTCAACCTGATTTACGATTCCTACCAGCCACTTGCCCTTGAAAAAGGAGTGGAGCTGAAGGTGCAGTTTGAAAAAAGCTTTCATGGTTATATTTACGGTGATGAAGGCAAACTGACACAGATTCTTGTAAACCTGGTCGGCAACGCACTAAAGTTTACTGCACGCGGAAACGTGATCCTGGATGTGAAGCAATCGGAACTTTCCGAAGGGATGGTGGCTTTTGATTTCCTGGTGAAGGATACCGGTATTGGCATTTTACCGGAGGAGCAGACGCATGTTTTTGAACAATTCAGACAGGCGGATGCCCTCAACAACCGGGAGTACGGTGGTACGGGGCTTGGCCTTTCCATTGCCGCCGTTCTGGTGGAACTGCATGGTTCAAAACTTTCCATGAAGAGTGAACCCGGAAAAGGAACTGAATTTTCCTTCCGGCTTTCGTACCGTGTTGTCAGGGATCAGGGGGAAAGAGATGAAATTACCAAATGGGAGGGCAGTACACCAGTCTGTGCTTATAAAGGTCCCGTTTCCGTCCTGGTGGCGGAGGATAATCCGTATAACCTCCTGGTCGCAACGGATACCCTTAAACGTTATTTTAAGGATGTCACCATTACCAGCGCATCCAACGGAAGGGAAGTCATGGATATGCTGGCCCAGGCCATTCCTGACCTGGTACTGCTGGACATACAGATGCCCGTGCAGGATGGATTTGAAACCATACGTCTGCTTCGCGGGGCTGGTAATCCTGCCTGGAACCGGTTGCCTGTGGTAGCTTTTACCGCCAGTGTGATGCGCAGTGACCTGGAAAAATGCACGGATGCAGGAATGAATGGCTGTGTGCAAAAACCTTTTTCAGAAAAGGAACTGGTGGATGCCGTCATCCGGTTTACAGGCAAAAATTTCACCGCCATTCCCCTTGATGCTGAACAGGAAGAGCCGGATGATGAACAGAAGTTCCGTTTGCTTTTTCTGAAGCTGGTGCCCCAGCGGCTGGAACTGATTGAAAAAGCCTTGTTAAAAGGGGACTGGAACGAAATCCGTCATGTTGTACACCAGATGCGGCCCCAGCTGGAAGACATGGGGTTGGAGGAGAGCGTGCTGCATGCATCGGAATTTGACAACATGGATGGCGCTGTTACATTCCGAATATGGAGGGAGAAGACCTACCGTTTCTGCTGGCTGGTGAGGGAAAAGTTA
>CAYWHE010000156.1:0-9605 GCA_964458125.1 uncultured Flavobacteriaceae bacterium
GATTAAAACACCATCACCATGACTGCCAACCTAAAAATGATTCCGGCGGCACACAACAGAAATCCAATTCCTGTTCTGCCTTTGCTCCTGATTTCAGTCACGCTTCTCTTACTGAAACCCTTGCCTGCTCGGGCACAGCTTCCTTCCACTGAAATTTACCTGTCCGACATCAGCCGGGACCAGGACGGGGATTACCGGTTCTCCACTCCTGTCAATATTACCAACCGGGAGGGTTATGACAACCAGCCTGCATTTCTTTCCTCCGGCAAACTCCTTTATACCGTCCAGGAAGACAGTTCCGGAACCGAAATTTACGTATATGACCCGGTTACGGCAAGGCACAGAAAGCTGACCGATACGCCGGAAAGCGAATACTCCCCCACTCCCATTCCGGGAAGCAGGTCATTTTCCGTGGTACGGGTGGACGGGGATTCAGTCCAGCGGCTTTACCAGGTCAGCGCTGATGGAAACAACAGCAAACATATCCTGAAGCTCCAGGATTCCATCGGTTACCATTGCTGGCTGAATGAAAACCGGCTGGCGCTGTTCATCCTCGGTGAACCATCCATTCTCCGGCTGGCGGAGGCCGGTTCAGACCGGGAGGAAACGGTTGCATGGAACATCGGGCGTTGCCTGGCAAGGGTTCCGGGAACTGAACAGGTCAGTTATGTGGATAAAACAAATGAAAAGGAATGGTATATTAAAGTATGGAATCCTGAAACAAAAAAGGCCGCCTTGCTCGTTAAAACCCCGGAAGGAACAGAAGATTATGCCTGGACTCCGGATAAAAAGATTCTCATGTTCCGGGAGGGCAAACTGATGATGAGCGATCCCTACCATGGCCAAAACTGGAAAGAAGTGGCGGATTTCAGCAATACCGGCCTGAACTTTTACCGTCTTGCGGTGAACGAAACAGGCACCCGTGTAGCCCTGGTGGCCTACCGGGGAAAAAAACCCTGATCCGGAAACAATTCAAGCATACCGTCAAATGAAAACTCCACGCAAGCCCGAACAGTTTGTCCGAACTCCTTCCTACCCGGGCGGGCATAAGGCCATGGATCTTTTTGTCAAAGAACACCTGAAATACCCCGAAGAAGCGCTGCGCCAGAAAATTGCCGGATCGGTATCCCTTATTGCCGACATTGATTACAAGGGTCAGGTGATTAAAACGGTGATCAAAAACGGGCTGGGTTACGGCTGTGATGAAGAGGCAGCCCGCGTGGTGGCCCTGATGAAATTTGAAAGCATCCGGCTGCGGGGAATGCGTGTTGTTTTTCACAAAACCATCAACATTCATTTTCACCTGCCCGGAGTTCAATCCGTGAACCCGGAAATCAACTATTCCTATAAGGAAGAGAAGAAACCGGACCGGCCGGTTTATACCTATAAGATTCAAAGTTCCTGAAAGCAGCCCGGCCATAGGGCTGAAAACCAGGTCAGGCGTTTTCGTTTTTCCCGGCGCAGACACCAAAAACGCATTCCCGGGTTTGGATTCGCCCTATTCATCCCGAAAATTGCATTGGACAATTATATTGCAACCTGACAGGGGCGCGAAAAGCGCGACCTGTCAGGTTGTTTTGACAAATTCCGCTGCAAGCATCGGGGTATTGAACCGAGCCGAAACGCTTCGCGATCGGGATTCAATGCAGCCCAATTATTTCACCGACATCCCCAGGTTAAAGAGGGTGAATGAAATAACATCAGCCTGTTCATCAATGAGTTTGGACAGGGGTTTTCCGGCACCGTGACCGGCATCCTTATCAATGCGGATCAGTGTCGGATGTTCCCCGGTATTTTTTTCCTGCAGGGTGGCAGCGAATTTCAGGGAATGCCCCGGAACCACCCGGTCATCATGATCACCCGTGGTGACCAGGGTAGCGGGATAATTCACCCCGCTTTGCAATCGGTGCAGGGGTGAATACTTATAAAGGGCTTCAAACTCCTCTTTGTTGTCGCTGGATCCGTAGTCGGCTACCCAACTCCAGCCGATGGTGAATTTCTGAAAGCGAAGCATATCCATGACGCCCACAGCCGGCAGGGCCACTCTGAATAAATCAGGGCGCTGGGTCATGCAGGCTCCCACCAGCAGTCCTCCGTTTGAACGACCCGAAATAGCGATCCGGCCCGGATTGGTGAAGCCGTTTTCGATGAGGTATTCGGCTGCCGCAATGAAATCATCGAAGACGTTTTGCTTCTTGAGTTTGGTGCCGGCCTCATGCCATTCCTCCCCGAATTCGCCGCCCCCACGGAGATTGGGCATGGCGAAGACACCACCGCTTTCAAGAAACAACAGACGCTCGGGTTTGAATTCAGGAGTCTTGCTGATGTTGAATCCTCCGTATCCAAACAATAGTACGGGATTATCACGGTTCAGATCCAGGCCGGTTTTGTAAACCAGGAACATGGGCACCTCGGTGCCATCCTTGCTTTTATAAACCATGATGCTGGTGTTGAATTCACCGGCATAGAAGTCAATATTGCTTTCAAATTGTTTGTAAGATGTCCTGCCCAATACCTGGTAACGGTATACCCGGGAAGGAAAGGTAAACGAACTCACGCTGTAGAAAATCAGGGTATCGTTGATGTCGCTGCTCACCGCATCAATAGTTACCGGAACGGGAAAGGTGATTTCATCCAGCAGGGTTCCGTTATTAAAGTAAACCTTCATCCTGTTGGAAGCATCCTTCATGTATTGAACGGCAAATCTCATCATGCTCTGGGAGGCGCTTTGCATCACCTCTGGTTGCTGAGGCACGAGTTCATCCCACTGCCCCTTCACATACTTCGAAAGGTCGGTGGTGACAATCCGTCCCCTTGGGGCATCCAGGTTGGTGAGCACCAGCAGGCTGTCTCCAATGCTGCCGAACACATCGAAATCATGTTTGAAATCCTCCACGAGGGTCAGCCAAACGGATTTCGGATTTCTCAAATCCTTCACCATCAGATTATTTCCGCTGGTGCTTTCGCTGCCACTGATGAGGAGGTAACGGCCTCCATCGGTGACGGTGGCCCGGAAATTACGCCTTGGGTGATTTTTATCTTCATATATCAACTGATCAGACGATTGGGGAGAACCCAAACGGTGGTAATAAACCTGGTGAAATTCATTCTTACGGTTGTAAGGATTATCCTTGTTGGCTGCATACCTGCTGTAATAAAACCCTTCCCCTTTCCAGGCTATTTCGGAAAATTTCACCCATTCCACCTGATCATCCAGATCCCGTCCTGTGGCTGTTTCGCGGACATGAATTTCATTCCAGTCAGAACCGGCTTTCGCCAGTGCATAGGCCATGTATTTTCCATCCGGGGAAAACCTGGTCAGCGCCAGAGCCGTGGTTCCGCCTGCTGACAGCGTATTCGGATCAAAAAAAACAGAACCGGAATCCTGGAACGCAGCCGTTTTGTAGATGACATTCTGGTTTTGCAGGCCATCGTTCTTACTGTAAAAATAATTCGTGCCGGCCCTGGTCGGCGGTGTATACCGGGTATAGTTATACAGCCTGGTGAGTCTTTCCTTTACTTTTTTCCGGAAAGGAATCTGTTCCAGGTATTTCTCCGTGGTTTCGTTCTGCATATCCACCCACAGGGCCGTTTCTGCAGAGCGGTCATCTTCCAGCCAGCGGTAAGGGTCGGCTACTTTTGTGCCGAAGTAATCATCCGTCTGGTCCACCTTCTTCGTAACCGGATAGGTAATGGATTGGGCAAGGGCAGGGCCTGTCATGCATGCAAAAACCAAAACCAGGATATTCAGCTTGTTCATCCTCATCATAACATATCATCTTTAATCCCTCAAACATACTCTATTTCATAAAATTGTACAATGGCAACCCGGAGGTTTCGAAAGGCCTTTAACCTGATGGAACGGCAATTCACCGGAAATGCGTATGAGGGTCCGGTCATCTTGGAATTTCTGACTATTTTAGCGCCCGGCAGTATGCAAAGCGGAATCACATCCAAACACACTTATGATATCCTGATATCCGGGGCAGGTCCTGCCGGAATAGCTTGTGCGCTAACCCTTAAAGAGAGCGGGTTATCGGTTGCCGTTGTAGAGAAAGAATCCTTCCCCCGCGATAAGGTCTGCGGTGATGCCGTGCCAACCACGGCCCGGAAGGTACTTCAGTCTTTATCTCCCGCTTACCTGGATGCCCTGGAATCCTTTCCTGAGAAAATGAAGGTGAACGGCTGCCGGGTGGTGGCACCCAATCTTGATTTTAGTGACGTACACTTCAAGCTGGGCGGTTATACGTCGGCACGAATGGATTTTGACGCTTTTATGTACGACCTGGCCTTGAAACATGCCGGGGTTGATTTTTACCTGAATGAGGCCGTCACCGGAGCCGGCCGGAAGGACGGATTTATGGAAGTGCAGACTTCCAACAACAAAACTTACCTCGCCAAAATGCTCATCGCCTGTGACGGAGCACATTCCATACTCACTAAAAAACTCACTGGCACGCGCATGCACCCCTTGCATCATTCGGGCGCGGTAAGGGCTTACTACAGGAACATTGCCGGGACACAACCGGGTCTGATGGAAATTCATTTCCTGAAGGATTTCCTGCCAGGTTATTTTTGGATCTTTCCGCTGCAAAACCAGCTTGCCAATGTGGGCTTCGGGGTGCTGACCCAAACGGCCTCCGACCAAAAAATGAACCTCAGGAAAAGCCTGGAAAACATTGTCAGGCTCAGCCCTGTACTGAAAGACCGCTTTCAGGATGCCATCCTGGAAGGTGAAATTAAGGGGTTCGGACTTCCTTTGGGGTCGCGGAAAGTGCCCTTGTCAGGCGAACGTTTCATGCTGGCGGGCGATGCCGCTTCCCTGATCGATCCGGCCACCGGCGAGGGGATCGGCAATGCCATGCTGAGCGGGAAGCTGGCCGCCCTGCAAGCCATGAACAGCTTCCGTGAAAACAATTTTTCCGCAGCGTTTATGAAATCCTATGATCATGCCGTATACGATAAATTGTGGAAGGACCTCCGAAACAAATACTATATACAGCGCATCATCAGTAACCGGCCCTGGATGGTTAATTTTTTCATTTACCTCGCCAACAACAATGCCTTGTTCCGCAGAATGATGCTGAAGTTGTTTTAAAATCATTCGTTTATCCATACGTTTAAAAAATTAACGGACCTTAAATTGAACAGCCATCCCGGTTCATCACCGCCAAATGACTAACACCATGAAAAGCATTTTCCAAAAAAGCGACACCGAGGACTTCATCAGCCGGATCAACAAACTGACGTCATCCTCTCCGGCTCAATGGGGCAAAATGAACGTGACCCAGATGCTGGCGCATTGCCGGCAGCCCTTACGGGTAGCCACCGGAGAACTCCAACTCAAACGGGGACTTGCGGGGATTTTATTCGGCGGAATAGCCAAAAAGAAAATGACCGGTCCGGGCGATTTCTCCAGGAATCTTCCCACGGATCCTTCCTTCATCATTCATGACGGGCGGGAATTTGAAACAGAAAAATCCGCGCTTGTTGAACTGATCAGGCGGTTCACCAACACAGGTCCTTCTATTATCACCGGTGAGATCCATCCGTTTTTCGGTAGGATGACAACAGCACAATGGGATATCCTGCAAACCAAACACCTCGATCATCATCTCCGGCAATTTGGCGTTTAGTTCAACTTCCGGCTTCCGGTTATTTTACAGTTGGTTTTGACGGACAAATTCCACCACTTACCTTCCGCTGCGGATAACCACCATTGATTTGTATCTTTGCCGCATGTTAACGAGGTTTTTTTTTTCAGGAACTGTGCATGTCTGGCGTTTTGCATTCATTTTCCTGATATTACTGGCACCGTTTACGGCCACCCGTGGTCAGTCCAAAATTGAAATCCGGAACGCCGATTCCTTTGAAGGGGATGAAACCATGGGCAAGGATGTGCGGAGGCTGATCGGTCATGTCATCTTCCAGCAGGACAACGTGCTCATGTACTGCGACAGCGCTTATTTATATGCTTCCACCAACAGCCTGGATGCCTTTGGGAGCGTTCGTATTGAACAGGGAGACAGCATCCGGTTAAGGGGAAATCTGCTTCATTATGACGGGAACGGCCGGATAGCGAGGTTGTACGAACAGATCCGGCTGACGGATGGCAAAATGGTACTCACCACCGGGGTTCTGAATTATGATCTGAACCAGGAAACGGCCGAATTTCCGGGTCCGGGAACCATTGTTGACGGGGAAAATACGTTAACCAGCAAGCGGGGATATTATTTCTCCAGGGATAAAATGCTTTTTTTTAAAGACAGCGTGGTTCTCGTTCATCCGGAGTATGTGATGCAATGTGATACGCTTCGTTACCATACCCTGACCAAAACGGCCTTTTTTTACGGTCCTACCACCATCCGGTCAGCGGGCGGGGACAGCACCCTGATTTATTGTGAATACGGCTGGTACAATACCCTGACGGGGAAATCCTACCTGAGCACCAACGCATACGTGCAGGCCAAATCGCAGCAACTGAAAGGCGATTCCATTTTATACGACCGCAACACCCGGACCGGGGAAGCCTTCCGCCATGTGTGTGTGACGGATACGGTCAGGAAAATTATGGTGAACGGTGATTACGCATACTATAACGACAGCACGAAACAATCCGTTGTAACGGGTCCCTATACGATGCTGACACAGGTTTTTGACAGAGACTCCCTGTTCATGCATGCCGATACGCTTTACGCACTTTTTGATTCAGCTGGAAACACGAAGAGTTATTTCGCCTATCACCATGTCCGTTTTTACAAGACGGACTTGCAGGGCAAGTGTGATTCCCTGGCCTATTCCGCGTCTGATTCCACGCTCCGGTTTTATACGGAACCTGTTTTGTGGAGCGGAACAAACCAGTTAACGGCCGACTCCATTCATCTCCTGCTGGCCAACTCCAGACTGGACCGGCTGATGATGTTCAACACTTCCTTTATCGCCTCCAAGGAGGACTCCATCCGTTTCAGTCAGGTCAGGGGAAAAAACATGACGGGATTTTTTGAAGACAACAAACTGTACCGCATCCATGTGACGGGCAACGGACAGACCGTTTATTACGCCCGAGACAAAGAGGAAGAACTGATGGGGGTTAACCGGGCCGACTGCAGTGATATCATCATACAGGTGAAGGAAAGCAAGGTGGATCAGATCACCCTCATCCGCAAACCGGAGGCCACCTTCTACCCGATCGATGAACTGGATCCGAAGGATTTATTGCTGAAAGGCTTCACCTGGCAGGAAAAAAAACAACCGGTATCCAAGGAAGATATTTTCAACTGGAGGGATTAGCGGTATAAGGTCCAGGTGGAAATGGCAACCCCGTATTTGTCGAAGCCGCTGATGCCGAAAATTTTATCCTGTTTTTTGTTCACCGAATAATCGAAACGGGCCGGTTCCGAATTCACCGCTACAGAGGTGGTGGGGATCAGCAGGTTGTTTTTGAAATCCTCGTAAATCAACGTATAAAAACGGTCGTAATAAACCACCCGCTTCCCGGTATCGTCAATCAGCAGCATTTTGCTTCGTATACTGACCTGGTCCGACACCCAAATATCTTCCTTTTTGGCGCCCAGGTAGGTTTTATGATTGGTGATTTTCTTGATGATATTATAAAAAGCCTGGTAAATAAACCCGTTCTGAAAATTCAGGTACAGGTTATAGTTATAATCAAAACGGCTTTCATAAAAATCCTGGGTATAGGCCTTATTATAGTAATTCGTCGGAATGGAGGGCAGTTCAAAATTCCGGAAGTAGTGGTTGAGCTGGTTGTACCAGTCTTCCGGTTTGGTGTATTTCATGATTTCCTGTCTTTTGTCCGCACCCCGGTAATACCGGCATAGGGTACTTTCCTCATTGTCCATGATGAGCAGGTTGTCGTATTCATCAAACTCCATGTTTCGAACGCAACCCGGGAAGGGAACCTTCAGGCTGTCGAGCAGGGCGCCTTTGGCATTGAACAAATAGATCCAGGGTTTACTGCAGCAGTTAAAGGCAATGGTTTCCTGTTCATCCACTGCCATTTTAAAACTGAAGGTGTTGGTTCCCTCCAGAAAGGAACGGGGAATGGTGAATAAATCAGTTTTTAACAAGACCTGGGCCTGGGAAGGGGATGAAAATCCAAAAACAAGTGTAAGAACAATACATTTGAAAACCTGAATTCCTGGATGGGTCATAACTGGTAATGGCTGTCGTTTTATTTGCGGTGCCAAAAGTAGGAAAACAAATGAAGCCGGGTCCGGATTTTCTACCCTGAAAATCAATCGTTGCTTTCCGTTTGGGAAATGGATGATTCCCGATTTGCGGGCAAGAGTGCGGGAATGAATCCGAATCCGGCATTGGGTTACCAGCAAGGGTATTCCCTCCTTACGGTCTTCCCCGGGTAAAAGACCAAGGAATTCCGCCCTTACTCCTGAAATTCATATTACGTTCTATATTTGCACGGTTTTATATATTTTCTTATGGATTCAAATCTGATTTCCTCCATAGCCCGACTACGCAGGACGGAAAACCTTCACATCCTGCTCTGGCTTCTGAAAGACACCTGCTGGGTTCTGGATTTCCAGGTTTTCGGTTTGCTGATGATTGTGCCCACCATCCTGGTGGCGGCCTGGATAACGGTCAGGTCGCGCTTTCACCGGGCGGAACTGATTCACAACATGGCCGTGTGCCTTTGGTTATGCGCCAACAGTATCTGGATGATCGGGGAGTTCTATTTCAACGACACCACCCGGCCCTATGCCCTGGTTTTTTTTACCGGCGGACTGATCGTGCTTTCCTTCCATTATATTCCGATACTGGTGAAAATCATAGCAGGAATTTTCAGAAGCCAATAGCCCTACGGTTACCCCCTTTCGCTTCACGATCGAATTAAGGCGAAAGGGCCGGATGATCAATCATCCGGCCCTGCTCAATAAAAGGATGCCGTGTTTACCCGAACATCCTGCCAAAACCAATACTATAACCAGCCGGAACGCGGGTCATCAGGTTATTGTCCAGCAACCTGCATGGCTTCTGCAACATTGCCCTGGCTGTTGGCATGAATGGGATGTTTTTTCAGCCCGAAGCGCACCTTCAGTCGGTCGCTGATCAGGTACATGACCGGAACCATGATGAGGGTGAGGAAGGTGGCGAATCCAAGACCAAAAATCATGGTCCAGGACAGGGGTCCCCAGAAGGCCGTATTGTCTCCGCCGAAATAAATATGCGGATTAAATTCGGTGAACAGGGTGACGAAGTCGATATTCAAACCTACGGCAAGGGGAATCAGACCGAGTATGGTTGCCGTAGCCGTCAGGATAACCGGTGTCATACGTGTACGGCCGGCTTCCACGATTGCATCGTAGGTAGCCATACCCTTTTCCTTCAGCACATCGGTGAATTCAACCAGCAGGATTCCGTTTCGAACCACGATGCCGGCCAGGGCCACAATTCCTACTCCTGTCATCAGGATGGATAAAGGCATTTTGAAGAGCGAGAAGCCCAGAAAAACACCGATAAAACTAAAGGCAATCTCAGTCAGAATAATCAATGGTTTGCTGAAGGAGTTAAACTGGGTCACCAGGATCAGGAAAATCAGGCCGAGGGAAGTCAGGAGGGCGCCTCCG
>CAYWHE010000157.1:0-9493 GCA_964458125.1 uncultured Flavobacteriaceae bacterium
TCAGGTTTGCAACGCTTCAGGAGGTAAATGCGCATGACCCCGCTTTCAGGATAAGCATGTTAAACAAGATGGAAGATTCGGTCATGTTAATTGAACAGGGCAAGGGCTATTCCGGTTCCGTTGCCATATTGCGTATATGCAAAAAGTTAGACGGTCCGTTGTTGCTGTATCCCGTCTGCCGGAGTGTGCCGGCTGCTGTCCTTGACAGACTTTACCGGGTTGTTTCAACAAACAGGTACCGCTTATTCGGCAAAAAAACCGGATGCACGGTTCCGGATGAAACATTTAAGGAACGGTTTCTCACCGGACGGGAAGTGGTATCCGGATATACTGCTGACCATCCGGGATTACCGGACAGGATGTTCAGAAATGGTAATTGAACCCCAGTTGCAATCCTACCGAATAAGGCTGGTCCTTGACCGGGAAGGTTGAAACGGCCTGGGGTACGGGCTCACCGCTTTCGGCATCTTCCGTCAGCAGTTTCCGTCCGTACCAGTTAAACGGAAAATAACGCAGCGTGATTTCGGCGTGGGCATACCAGTGTTCCCCGAAGTATTTCAACACGCCGGCACCGGCATAACCACCCAGGTAAAAAACGGTAAACGGATCGGCATAAACGGGCAGGGTGTTAACCAGCAGGGAATCGTTAAAATTGCTCCATTGCCTGGTGTCATATACATGTTTGGCCATGTTTACCGACAGGGCCGGACCGGCAAAGACATAAAACAGGGGTTTGCCTTTGTTGTGCTGTGTGAAATCATGAAAGCATAATCCTTTCCTGTTCTTTTCATAGGGTGTATTGAGGAAATAATGAAAGGTGAGTGGAAATTCAAGGAAACCAAAAGGTTTTTTACCGCCCCCGCTTTCGATCCTGGCAAAACCGGGAACGGTATTAAAACCGGTTACAAATCCGTCTTCCACCACGGCTTTGTCGGAATAATAAAATCCCATGCGGATAAACCACCTGCTTTTCAGGTCGTAGGTCACCTGCAGGCCGGTGGTAAAACCAAAAGCGGAGCGCTCGGAATACCTGGCCAGCTGTGCGGCCTCCGGGGCGTCATCGTGGTTGACCGGTAAAATAAAATGACCCCCGAAATCCGGAGATCCCATTATGCCTATGGCCCACCGGCTGGGACGGCCGATCTTTTGCTTGCCCATGCCGTAATCCTGCGCCGGTAGCCGGATGGATACCAGGGAAAGTGAAATCACCAAAATAACCAGGCTTGCCTGTTTCATATGTGCTGTTTACTGATAAAAAACGAAGGTAGGGTCATTTCATTGCTGAAAAGGCCGGATGAGGGGATCTTTTTCGACATTTTTATTAACTTTTAAGGAATAATGCGGAATCAGGCTCCCCGGAACCGGTTAGCAATGGATCAGAAAATCAGTAAGCGGCATTTACGTTCCCTTCAGTTTTTTATTTTGTTTGTGCCGGCTCTTGTCCCGTTTCGTTTTCTTATGAAGGTTTTCCTCAAAAGCTTTGGAGAGATCAACCCCAGTTTGATTGGCGAGGCAGATCAGTACAAAAAGCACATCGGCCATCTCATCGCCGGGGTCATGGTCCTTTTCTGATTTTTTAAAGGACTGCTCTCCGTATTTCCTCGCCATGATCCGTGCCAGCTCGCCCACTTCCTCCGTGAGCAAGGCCATGTTGGTAAGCTCGCTGAAATACCGGACCCCGTGTTCCCTGATCCACTGGTCGACCCGTTCCTGCAGGGTGCGGAGCGTTGGTTCTTTTGTTGTCATGGCATTTTTTTTTATAAACGTTGTATCTGGATGCCGGCCATTGACATGGTGCTTAACAGGTCTCAGCTCAAACCCGGATTATTCCAGGGGTTGTTTCCTTCGGTCATGTTTTTTTCTTCCGTTCAGCCAGCTGTCGTGGTGAACGATCAGTTTGCCCATGGCATAACCGAAGGCTGCGCCGACAAGCACATCGGAGGCCCAGTGCCGGTTGTCGTAGATTCTCGACAATGAAGCGGCCGTGGCCAGGGAGTAGGCGAGGAAGGTCACCGCAGGATACTCCGCATATTCCGAGGCCAGAACCGTAGCCATGGCAAAGGCGGATACGGCATGACCGGAGGGAAAGGAAGTATGTTCAGACAGGCCGTTCAAGGGGCCTTCCCATTTTTCCGGTTCCCACGGAGTGTCCTGGAAAGGCCGGTGCCGTTGCAGGGTATATTTCGGAATGCGGGAATAAAGGCCCGTGATCAAAAAGGTTTTGACCCCGAGCAATGCCGTTTTCTTACTCCGTTCATTTTTGCCGATCAGCCCTTCCAGGTAAAAAGCGCCCATCAGGGGAATGGAATACCAGCCGCTGCCCCAGGGCTCCAGGACAACCCGGCTGAAACGGTCGCCTCCCCTGCTCCTGTTTTTCTGAAACACCTCCTGTATACGCGCATCCTTCGTATATACAAACAGTGATGCAACCGTTACGCCTGCCGCGCCCGCCCATTGTTTGCCGTTCCAGTGTAACGGAGCAACGGCAATGGACCTGCAGTCATACCAGTAGGATTTCAGGTAAGCGGCATTCAGCCTGTAGTGAGGTGCCGCCGGGATGGAGTCGTGCGGCTGGCACCAGGATGAGCCTGGCGTCAAAATCATGCAGCCCGCCACCAGGAAATAAAAGCGGAACTTCATGATCAGCGGTTAAAGGCCTTTGGCTTTGGCTTCATTCCAGAAAACATCCATTTCATCGAGCTTCATGCCGGAAAGTTCCAGCCCCCTGTCTTTGGCCGCATTTTCAAGATACTGAAACCGGCGGATAAATTTTTTATTGGTCCTTTCCAGCGCCTCTTCCGGGTTGATGTTGATAAAACGGGCGTAGTTGATCAGTGAAAACAACAGGTCGCCAAATTCGCTCTCCGCACCTGCCTGGTCCTTCCGGTTCACCTCTTTTTTGAATTCATGCAGTTCTTCCTCCACCTTTTCAAAAACCTGGGAGGGCTTTTCCCAGTCGAAACCGGCCCCCCGCGCTTTTTCCTGGATGCGGACCGCTTTCACCAGGGAAGGCAGCGATACCGGCACACCTTCGAGAACGGACTTTTTTCCTTCCTTCAGCTTGAGTTGTTCCCAGTTTTTTTTCACCTCTTCATCGTCCGCAACTTTTACATCTCCGTAGATGTGGGGATGCCGGTGCACCAGTTTGTCGCAGATGTTATGGATGACACCGGTAATGTCAAAGGCGTTGGTTTCGGATGCAATGCGGGCGTAAAATACAATGTGCAGCAGGAGGTCACCCAGCTCCTTTTTGATTTCTTCCATGTCCTTTTCGAGAATGGCATCAGCCAGTTCGTACACCTCCTCAATGGTCAGGTGACGAATACTCTCCATGGTTTGTTTTTTATCCCATGGACATTGTTCACGGAGCTCGTCCATAATCTTCAGCAGGCGGGCAAAGGCTTGTAGTTTCTCGTTCATGGCAGGATAGTGGCAGCCAAAGGTACAACCATTTCCATTAGGTTGAGAGCGGGCTTTTTCTTTTTGTATTTTTGGCGGCTATGAATTCCCGTATCCTCAACCGTGTCCTGTGCTTCCATCTGTACATCCTGCTCTTTTTCGCTTTCAACTCCTTTTCATTGCAAGCTGGTACACCCAATGATTCCACCCCGGGAGCGCTCCGGCTGTCGGCAAATTTTCATTACGGATTCGTGATGGCCCACCGCCCCATCCTCATCCCTCTTCAACAGGAACATGTCACCGGCCTGGATATACAGGTGGCCAGAGCAACGACGGGCATACACGACTGGGAAAAGATATACTTCTATCCCTCCATCGGGATCAACTATTCCTATTTTAACCTGGGCGACCTCGAACACCTGGGTCACGGACATGCCTTGTTTCCGTTTATCCTGTTTCCCCTTACAAAAAGGCCGGGTTTGCAGCTGCATGTCCGTTTTGGCGTAGGCGTGGGGTATGCCGATAAAGTTTTTGACCGGAAGGAAAATTACAAGAACCAGGCCCTCGGCACTCATTTCAATGCCATCTTTGCCGTTCATTCCTTCACCGTGCTGAAGCTGACCAGGCGCCTGTTCATGCAGTCAGCGCTGGGTGTCACCCATTTTTCAAACGGCAGCATAGACATTCCCAATCTGGGTATCAACATCATCAGCGTCAGCGGGGGATTTAATTATTACCTGGGTCGGCCTAAGCCGCTGAACCGCGAACCGTATGCATTTCCGGTAAAAAAATGGAGGGGAAGCCTCATGATTTCCGGCGCCGTAAAAAAAGTGTATCCCCCGGGTGGGCCGCGTTACCTGGCCGGCTCCCTTTCCCTGGTCGAATCCGTCCGGGTAAAAAAGAAGTCGGCTTTCGGAGCAGCGCTGGACCTTTTTTACGACAACTCCATCCATGCCCGCCTGCTGGAGGACAGCATCACCTACCGTGGACCGGCTGATCAGCTCAGGGTTGGCGTGGCAGGTTCCTACGAGCTGATCGTTTCCGACCTGTCTTTTCTCCTGCAGGTCGGCGGATACCTGCGTTCAAAAGTTAAATCGGATGGAACCATCTACAGCCGGTTCGGAATCCGCTATGCCGTTTCAAAAAGATTTTTTTTAAACTTTAACCTCAAGACCCATTTTGCCAAGGCCGACTTTTTTGAATGGGGAGGCGGTTGGCTGTTTTAGCAGGCAGGGGCTGCCCTGTTCATAACATGCTGTAAACCGGCAAAGGCATTAGTCAGCACAGGTTTTGGCCCTTGTTGAAAAGCCCTGGTCATCCGGGAAGTTTTTTTTATTACTTTTAACCCCAGGATGGAAAAAGAAAAACTGGATCCTTTTATTGCCGATTTGCTGCATGCCCATGATTGCGTCATTATTGCCGATCTGGGCGGCTTTGTTGCCAATTACAAGCCGGCATTCCTGAACCCTGTTCAGCATACCCTTTCCCCGCCTTCAAAAAAAATAGCCTTCAACGCCAGTCTCCGGGTGAATGACGGTTTGCTGGCCAGCCATATTTCCGAATCCAGGGGAACTTCCTACCAGGAAGCCTGCAAACTGATCAGCCGTTATGTGGAAGAATCGCTTCAGTTGCTGGATTCCGGCAAGAAACTGAATATTGATAAAATCGGTTCCCTGTTTTACAATAAGGAAAAAAAGCTGCAGTTCACACCCGATCATACGGTCAATTATTTGCCTGATTCCTTTGGATTATCTGCCGTACACTCACCGCTGATCCGCAGGGAAGCGCCTTTGCGAAGAAAGATGGTACCCTTGCCGGAGAGGATAGCGGAAGCCAAACCGGATGCAGGAAAAAAACGTGTTTCACCCTGGAGATGGGTTGAACTCATTCCCGCCGCCGCCGTATTTGTTTTCCTGTTTTTGAATCCCGTCATCCTGCAGCAATGCACCCGGAACATGGCCAACCTGCTGCCTGACCTGGAATGGGGTTTTCCGGTAAAACCGGAAACGGCCCCCGGACCTGTTAAAAGGGAAGTGACCCCGCCCGTTAATGAGCAGCGGGAACAACCCGAAGCCCCGCCGGCGGATCCGGTCACGCCCGGAGCTTCCGCTCCTCTTGAAACAAGTATGGATTCAGCGACAGCACATGCCGGTACTGCTCCCCTGGCCGCCGGTACCGAAACGGTGAAGCCTGTTGCAGAACCCGTTAAATCCAGCCCGGCACCGCTTCCGGAAGAAATCAAACCGGATGCATCCGCTCCCGTCTTTTACCTCGTAGCAGGCTGTTTTAAAATGGAAGAAAATGCGGAGGCTTTGTATGAAGAATTGCTTTCCAAAGGATTTGCCTCGGAAAGACCCGGAAAACACCACGGTTTACACCTGGTTACGTTTCAGCAGTCAGGTAGCAGGGCAGAAGCCAGAATCGCCCTTGAAAAACTAAAAGCGGCCGGCCTGGAAGCCTGGGTGCTGAAGAAGTAAAGGAAAATCCCGGTCAGGAACTGTATTCCCCTTTCATCATCTTTACCACGTATTTGCCGATGATGTCGAATTCGATATTCACCCGGCTGCCTTCCCGGATCCGGTTGAAGTTGGTGTACTTCCACGTGTAGGGAATAATGGCCACCGAAAAGGCATGCGGCATGGACTTCACCACCGTCAGGCTGACCCCGTTGACGCAGATGGAACCCTTGTCAACCACCAGGTGCTGATCATCACCAGGGTAATCAAACGTATAGAGCCAGCTCCCCTCCCGGTCTTCCACCGAGGAGCAGACGGCCACCAGGTCCACATGGCCCTGCACGATATGGCCGTCCAGCCGGCCGTTTACCAGCATGCTGCGTTCCAGGTTGACCGAGTCGTTGACAGCCAGGTCGCCCAGGTTGGTCCTGGCGAGGGTTTCGTCAATAACGGTAACCATATACGCATCCTCACGCAGCAGGATGTCCTCCACCGTCAGGCAGACCCCGTTATGGCAAATACTCTGGTCCACCTGCAGTTCATCCGTGAACGGGGCATGAATGGTCACATGCAGGTTGTTTTTTTTCCGGCTGAGGTCCACTACGGACCCCATGCATTCAATAATTCCTGTAAACATTTTCTCTTCGTTTTAAAAGTGAGACATTATGACTGGGTTAAAAAGTATCATCTTCATCTACCTCTTTCCAAGGTCAGTTCTTCCGGACCAGGTGCGTAAAACCGTTGATGGTGCGCTTACGGATACCGTCAAAGTGGATTTCATTGACTTCGCAAATATAAAAATAAACACCGTCCGGACAATCCCCGCCCGTATTATTTATTTTCCCGTTCCAGTTGATGTCCAGGTCCGTGGTTTTGAAAACAACCTGGCCCCACCGGTTGTAAATCTTCATATCCACATCCCGGATGTTCTGGTAAGGGGGACAGAGTTTCTGCATCTCCGTGCCCGTGGTCTGGTCACAGGGGTGGAACAGGTCGTTCTGCCCGTTGTCGTCCGGGGTAAAGATATTGGGCAGGTTGTAGGCATGGCAGGTGTCGATGCAAACGGTGGCGGGGCTGGTACTCCGGTTACCGGCCGAATCCAGGGCGATCACCTGGTAACAGCCAACCGTTACGCCCAGATTGCCATGAATAAATGTGGTGTCATGCGCATCGTTCAGCGTAGCCAGCAATACGGGCACGGATGAACCGGGAGCGAAATAATAGACCTCATACTTCAGCACATCGTCCGCACAGGTATTGTTCGGATTGTTCCACACCAGGTAGTTTTCGAGCACGTCACAATTGCCGGAAAGATTCAGTTCAGGTGAGCAGGGAGGTACATTGTCGATGGGTGTGCCGCATTTTTCTTCGGAAAAGTTGATGATCGGATCCACAAAACCACCTCCGGAATAACCGCCCACGGACTTGACCAGGTAACAGTACTCCGTACCGTTGGCTAAATTCGTATCGGAATAAAAGGTGCCGGTCACCTGGGCGATGGAATCAAAGAGCAGGGCCGCATTCCGGCGGTACACTACATAGCGTGTATTGGTCCAGGGAACATGCTCTTCCCAGCTCAGGTTGCAGCGGTTGTCGCTGGGCGTCACGGTCAGGTAAACCGAAGAAGCCGTTTGAGAAGTCCCGACCAGGAAACGGTTACCGGGTGAATCGTTGATGAACTCCACCCTGTAGGAATAAGGTTCACCGGCCGTATTCAGGGCGTGCAGGGTATCGGTGTACAGGGTGTCGTAAAGGCTGGGGAAGGAATCGATGAGCAGGAAATTCTGACCCGTGAAGCCGGCAGACCGGTACAATAAATATTTGTATGGGCCCGGTACCTGCAGGCTGTCGAATTCCTTGGGGCAGGACCAGGCCACATAAATGGTGCCATCGCCCGTTCCCGTGGTATTGATGCTGATGTTGGTCAGCACGGGAAGGTCGTGTTTCAGCTGGGCGCAAAACTCCACCGAGGCATAACTTTCGGCACCGTCGGCAAAAACGGCTATGACCATATAACAGTAGTTCACGCCGGGGGTAAGGCCTGCGCCTTTATTATCGTCATGGTAGGTCGTATCCATTACGTTCATAACCGTATCCAGCAGGGTGTAACCGGTATAGGCGGGCACCCCGGTTTCGCAGTAGCCGGGAACAAATCCATAGGTGCCGTTTCGCCTGTAAATGGCGTAGCCGGTGGCGTTGGTGCAGGGGCTCACCTCCCAGACCAGGTCTATGGCGTTGCCAAACGGCGTGGCGCCAGGATTCTTCGGTGCAGGCGCTACGATGCGGATGCGTACCGTTTCCAGGTCAACCAGGTTGGCGGAGGCATTGTCGTCTTCCGCTTTAAAGGTCACCTGGTAGGCGGCCTTTTTCACATGGCTGCAGTTGGTGTTCCAGGTAAATGTATCCGTGACCCCTCCCAAACCCGTAACGGGCTGCGGGAAGAACACGGTTCCGTCGTTGAGCAGGAAAGGAGAGCCGGTGGCCGTCATGGTGACCTGGTCGCCGGGCGTGGGATCGGTGGCGGAAACCACCAGGTTCAGAATGGTGCCGGCTTCCACGCAGGTGTCCAGCAGGCTGGTGATGACGGGCGGCTGGTTGGCGCAGTTACAAATGATGGTGATCTGCATGTCCCGTTCCACATAGCCGATCTGTATGCCGTTTCGCCATTCTTTCACGAGAAAGGCCACGTTGTATTCCCCGCAAACCTGTGGGGCATCCCACAGCAGGTCTCCCGTCAGGGCATCCAGTCCGAAAGAAGTGCTGCCCACCGGGTAGGAGTATCCGGGTATAGACAACCCGCCGGAGCCTTTGCAGAAAATCAGCTCATAAGACAGGCTGTCCCCGTCCGGGTCGTAAGCGTTGGGGTTGTGAATGAAGGGCTGGTTGATGCAGCCTTCGTCAATAGGAGGCTGCAGCAATACCGGGGAGCTGTTGAAGCCGAGAAAAGGGGACAGGATCAGCTGGGTTTCCACATAAAAGGGAACCAGGTCGGAGTTGGGGATGTTCAGCACGCCCCCGTTCCGGTTGGGATCTTCCATAAAGAGGGTATAGGTGCCGAAGGAGCCGTAGGTATGCTCGGCGTAATATTCCCGACGTTCCGTATCATTCCCTACGCTGGTAACGGAAATCATGGGGATGGAGTCGGAAGAGCCGTCACCCCAGTTCAGACCCAGGAATGGGCGTGGGATGTTAGCCGAAATCTTGGCGTAGATAACGATGGTGGCCCCGTATTTAAACTGGGTCAGGCGGGTATAGGTGATTTCTCCGGCCCTGTTGTGCGTGGCCAGAACCGACAGGGAAAACAGGATCAAACCTGTGAAAAGGAGCAGGCATTTCTTCATAAAGGAGCGCAACGGCTGTTGTTGTTTGGAACAAAGATAATCAACTAAGGGAATGTAAAAACAGGAGACGTGTAGAAAATTTGTCAGGAATGGAACCGGGATATAAATTTGATAATTAGGAATTTCGGTGTACTTTCGTAATGAAATAGGGTTGGTATTACACCGGTATGCGCGGTTTTTAAAGGATGCTTTTGATAAATTCAAAAAAGTGAACCCGGACCTGATGGGGATGGGAGATGGAAGGGAGTGTAATTTAAACTGTGCTTTTTGATGAGAGCGCATTTATAAATGATGACT
>CAYWHE010000158.1:0-9476 GCA_964458125.1 uncultured Flavobacteriaceae bacterium
GGTATGTTTGGTCAAATTGAACAAGCGAATCCAATGTTGAAACATACAGAAATTGTTCATTCATTGAAAACGATGCACCATAGAATAAATCATAGTACTGAAAGGGTGCAATACCAAGCGGAATAAAATTACTTAACAAACCAGTACATCTGTCAAAATCAAATACATCAAGTACACCCGAACAACCTGCTAAGCAAATTTTATTTCCATTGTAAGAGGAAACCATTTGACCAAACATACCGGTTCCAGAGAATAAATTTGTGCCAATATTTTGTGAATAAGGACCCAGAATACTGTCTGGTGAAACTAAAAAGCGATAAAAAGTATTATCTGACACTTTGTGACACAGTACCCACCAATCTCTTCCGTTGGCATGCCTGATCGCCTGAATTTTTTCTGTTATGCTATCAATTACAAGCGTATTTTTTTGAATTATTTGTTTCACTGAGCTACTATCATCGACAATAGAAAGGAACAATTTGAGTGATGGAAGGCTTGAATAATCAAGCCCAATATGAAATAGAAAATAAAAATCATTTTTGCCAGGTATTGGAAGTAATAAATTTCCCTGTGTGATGGTATGGCTTCCAAATAGTGATGTTCCGTTAACCAAAATTTGATTGTTGGCATCCCACATTGTCGAATAATTTGTAAAAATGCTCGCTGCACCACTATAAAACAATAAGTTGCCGGTCGAATCAGAAATCGTGGAGGCAACTTCAGAGGTGCTAATCGCTGTGTTAAATAAATTTACAGTTCCATTATCAAAATGCAATCCAACCGAATCGCCAAAACACCAATTGTTACCCTGCCCTTGTGAAAAGGAAAGCAAAGGCAGAAGAGTAATGATATAAACGAGCTGTTTCATATCAAGCCTTATATAGTTATTTGATAATAGCCAGTTTTTCAGTCTCCATCAGCGCATTATTCAGGAAAGCCTTAACAAAAACAATGCCTGCGGCAGGGTAGTTCACTCCGGATTATTTTAAGTGAATGGGTAATCCTTTCACAAGGCATCATTTCTTTAAATGGTAGCAACTCATTTCTGCAATTCCTGATTTGAAGAGGATAGTCAGGTACGTATTTGGCTTATCCTACGAAGCGGAGTATATGGTCTGAAATCGTCACGAACGGGATGGCTGAGGATTGGTGCACTATAAAAAAGGGCCGCCTGCTTCCATTTTTGTCAACTGATTCATAAATTCGGATGGCACCCACTTTCATAGGTCGATACCTGGCTAACTTTTTTCCACCCTGCTGACCAAATAAACACCCGTAAAAATCAAGGCGGCGCATACCAGGTGAATGGGTTTCGGATGATCTTTTCCGGCCAGGATGGAAAAGAAGGTGGCAAAAAAAGGCTGGAGGTAGATATAGAAACTCACCACGGATGGACTGAGTTGCCGGAGGGCCTGAATGTTCAGCAGGTAGGCGATGAAGGTGGTGGCTATCAGCACATATCCGATACCCGCCCAAAGGGTGATGTTCAAGTCGTTCCAGCGTGCATGAAGCATTTCTTCCCATCCAAAAGGACTTACGAAAACGAGCCCGGACAGGAATACCCATTTCATCATGGTTACGGGGTGATACCGGAGCATAAGGGGTTTGATCATCACCAGGAATACGGCAAAGGACAGGGAGTTGACCAGGATGTAAAAATCGCCCAGGGCGCTGGCTTCATGGCCGTTACCTGCCGGTTTAACCAGAATGAGTAAAATGGCGCCGGTGATCCCGGTGAGGATCCCTGTAATTTTCAGGGCCGATATTTTTTCGCGGATCAGGAGGTGAGCCATCAGCAGCACCATGATGGGGTTGGTGGTCATGATGAGGGCGGCGTTGATGGGGGAGGTAGCAGCCAGCCCGGCAAAAAACATGAGCTGATTAATGGCTACTCCAAACAATCCGCAGGCGACCAGTCGTTTGAAATCCTTTGTTTCAATCTTCTCCCGGAACAGGAGGCCTGCGATAAAAAATAAAACGGTTCCGGAAATCACCCGGGCCAGGATGAAGCCGAAGGGCTCTATGTAGGCCGGCATGAGGGCCTTTGCGATGGAGTAATTGGCCCCGTATATCAGGTTGGCGCCTAATACGGCCAGGTGTGCCCGGAAAATTTTTGACATGAAATCAGAACCGGTACTCCATCAGGAAATTCCGGCGCCCAAAGAAAAAAAGAATTTTACAAAGCCTGCCTGGCCAGTGCAATATTTTTAGCGGAACTGCCCACAAATATTTTTTTTCCCGCTTTGATGACCGGTCTTCGCAGGAAGGTGTATTCCTCCAGGATATACCGACGGTAATCCGGTTCGGTCAGTTTCTTTTCATGCAGGCCCCAGGCCCTGTATTTCAGTGCAATTTTACTGAAGATGGCTTCATATGAGCCGGCCAGCCGTGCCATTTCATCCACCTGTTCCGCTGTCAGGGGCTCGGATTTAATATCCTGTAAAACAACATTTTTGCCGGGTTTTAATTCCGACAATATGCGTTTACATGTACTGCAGTTTTTCAGGTAATAGATTTTTTTCATATGACGGTGACTAACCGGACAAAATTAATGGTTAAGCGCATACGGGGTTTTTATTTTCCGGATAAAAGTTGTTCCTTTGAATCAATAATCTTAAAAACCAAAAAGTTGACTGAAAGTTTCGAAATAAAATTACCTCAGTTTGAGGGGCCGTTTGATTTGCTGCTTTTTTTTATTGAACGTGACGAACTGGACATTCATAATATTCCTATCGCTAAAATCAGCAATGACTTCCTCGACTACCTGCACCACATGCAGGTGATGAATATCGAACTGGCGAGCGAATTTATACTGGTGGCCGCCACCCTGATGCGGATCAAGGCGAAACTGCTGCTGCCCAGGTATTCGAAAGACGAAGAAGGAAATGAAATTGATCCACGACAGGACCTGGTGCGGCAACTCCTCGACTACAAGCAGTTTAAAGCTGCTTCGGAAGACCTTCGGGTGATGGAAGAAATACGGGAGCAGAAAATCATAAGGGGCAACATTCAGCTTGAACTGGCCCGCATCATGACGGAGGCGGAAGGCAGCAATAACCTGGGCGAACTTACCCAGCTGACGCTGTACCGGTTGCTCACCACGTTTGAAAAGGTCATGGACCGTTTTAAAAACCAGGCAGCCGATCATACGCATAAAGTGTTTCAGTACCCTTATACGATTGAACAGCAGAAGGAGCACATCGGGGAGCTGTTGCTTTCCAGGCCAAGGCTGAATTTTGAAGACCTTTTTGAAGCCTGTCAGAACAGGTTGCACGGCATTTTCATTTTTCTCGCGCTGCTGGAGATGATCCAGGTGGCAACCGTTATCATATACACAGGCACCGGGTTGAATAATTTCTGGATCACCAAACCGGAAACGCCTGCTTTTTATGCAAACTGATGACCGGAACATACTTAAAAATTTCCGTGCCGGCAAGATAGCCATCCCGGTCATACTTGGATTGAGTGTGGCCCTTTTCCTTTTACTGCGCAATTTCGACCGGGAGGCTTACAGCCGTATTGAATGGACCTGGCATTCCACCGGATGGATTTGCATGGCTTTGCTCATGATGGTGATCCGGGATTATGCCTACATGGTTCGCATCCGGGTGCTCACCGAAAATTTCCTTACCTGGCGGAACGCCTTTAACGTCATCATGCTCTGGGAATTCTCCTCGGCGGTGGCTCCGGCCATCCTGGGCGGCGGATTCCTGTTTGCCATCTTCATCATTAACCGGGAGAAAGTGAACATGGGCCAAAGCATAACAGCTGTCATGTTCACTTCCTTCCTGGACGGGATATTCCTGGCCGTGATGGCTCCGCTGGTTTATTTCCTGGTCGGAAAGGAAAACCTGTTTGCCAGTGTTGATCCCGCGAGCCTCCAGCAAATGGCATTTGGCAAAGGGTTCCTGTATTCCTTCTGGACCATTTATGCGCTGATCCTGGCGTATAAGTTATTCGTGGCTTACGCCCTGTTCATCAATCCCCGTTTTATCAAGTGGATGCTTATTAAAATGTTTTCCATTCCATTCCTTCGTAAATGGAAAATGCATGCGCTCACCACAGGCAACCAGCTGGTAATAGCCAGCGCAGGGCTGAAAAACCAGAACCTCCGGTACTGGTCACTTTCCCTGGTGGCTACGTTTGCTTCCTGGACGGCCCGTTACAGCATTGTGAACTGCATCATACTGGCCTTTTCCAATGACGGTGGTCACAACCTGGTTATTTACGCCAGGCAGGTGGTCATGGGCATCATCATGCTGGGAAGCCCCACCCCGGGCGGCAGCGGCATTGCCGAATTCATGTTTTCCGATTTTCTCGGAGAATTCATTCCGATCGGACTTGCAGCCTCACTCGGTCTGCTCTGGAGGCTGATCAGTTATTATCCCTACCTGTTCATCGGGGCCATCATCCTGCCGCGCTGGGTAAGAAGAAGGGTGATGAAACCACATCAGGCTTTTTAAGAAGCGGCCTAAACTGGCTGTGCCTGGCGGAGACGGTCAGGAAACCACAATCGTAACATACGAAAAGCGCAGCACATCAGGTTCAAAAATTACCCGCCGGGGAATTTACAAAGTGGTTGAAGTCAAATCAATCGTCACGTGCGCCTGTAAAAATTTCAACAAATTTTAAATCGGGATAAAGTGAGTACTTTCTGTGGAGTGGTTCAATGGACTATATATCGAACTTGTTTTAACCGGTCAGCGGATGTTCATAAAATATGCATGAAAACTAATCTGCCTGTTAATTTATTATCTATTTTTCACCGGGAAATGCAATGGATTTTGCACCGGGTAAACTGTCGTTCCGCATAACCCTGTAAGATAATTCCCCGGAGAACATGGACATACCAATTTGACAGCCGTTTTCAACTTCACCCTTATCCATCCAATCATGAAAAAACAATTGTTATTACTTCTGTTTGGTGCGGCTTCTTTTTCCGCTGAAGCGCAATTGCAGACGACTCCCCAGATTATCGCCGCAGGCGGGGGATTTGATGTTGCCGGAAATATTTCCATCTCCTATACGATTGGAGAAATGACAGCGGTGGAGACGGCCGGCAACGGCAATATTTATCTTACCCAGGGATTTCAACAGCCTGAAGCAGGTGCCCAGACCGGAGTGGGGATGACCGACATTTCCGCACCGGGATATGAACTGCTGGCTTATCCGAATCCGAACAGCGGGCAATTTTTTTTACACGTGAAGGGAGAGATGCAGGGCCGGTTACTGATCAGTGTATTGGATGCTACCGCCCGACTGACGGGTATGCTTACCATGGAAGTTTCACCTGCCGGAACCACCCGAATGATTGATCTCCGGGCACATGCACCCGGCCTTTACCTGCTGCGGATAGAATCGGAAGACTACCGGTTTTCAAAAACCCTTCGCATTCAAAAATTTTAAAATTTAAGAGTAAATTCTCCGCTGCTTGCAGCGGGGTAATTCACTCCCGGACCAAAACTTAAATCCCCAATAAAAATGAAAAAGATTTGTATTTTATTTGCCGTATGGCTTGTGTCCAGCCGCTTAGTTGTAGCGCAGCCTGATCCAGCTGTCAATTACCAGGCTGTTGCCCGGCTGGCCAATGGTCAGTTGATTCAAAACAACAATCACCTGAGCATCCGGTTTACCATCAGGAATGGAAGCGGTGGTCCCATTCTTTACCGGGAAACCGATACCGTATCCACCAACCAGTTTGGTTTGTTTACACATAAAATCGGAAAGGGGAATGTAGTCAGCGGAAATTTTTCGGCCATCAACTGGGGTAACATTACACCGTATCTGCAATTTGACCTGGATACCAGCGGAGGCATCAATTACATCATCCAGTTATCCAATACCGAACTGGTTTATGTTCCCTATGCCCTGTATGCCGCCTCCGGGAATCCCGGACCTGCGGGGTTAAACGGAGCAACCTGGTACACGGGAAACGCGGCTCCCGGCAGCGGAACGGGAACCATCAACGACCTTTACCTGAATACGAACAATGGAAATTATTATTTAAAAACCGGCGCCACCACCTGGACCCTGCAGGGTAACCTCACCGGGCCCCAGGGAGCAGCCGGTTCGAATGGCGCCAACGGTGCGGATGGCGCCACCTGGTTTGCAAATGCCGGCGCTCCTTCGGGTGGTACCGGTGCGGTGAATGACTTGTACCTCAATACCAATAACGGCAGTTACTATAAGAAAACCGGGCCCACCACCTGGACCCTGCAGGGCAACCTCACCGGGCCCCAAGGAATACAAGGCCTGCCGGGCGCCAACGGTACGCAGGGTATTCCCGGCACCAACGGTGCAACCTGGTTAACCGGTACAGGCGCGCCATCCGGAGGATCAGGAGTAATCAATGATTTATACCTGAATACCAATAACGGCAACTACTATAAAAAAACCGGATCAAGCACATGGACCCTGCAGGGTAACCTCACCGGCCCGCAGGGAACAGCCGGCACCAATGGTACGAACGGCACCAATGGTACCAATGGCCTTGACGGAACGGATGGCGCCACCTGGTATACAGGCACGGGGGCTCCGGCTGGAGGTACGGGAGTTGTTAATGATTTATACCTGAACACCGGTAATGGAAATTATTATAAAAAGACCGGAGTTACCACCTGGACACTGCAGGGCAATCTCACCGGGCCGCAGGGATCCCCGGGAACCAATGGCACAAACGGAAGTAACGGCAGCGACGGCGCTACGTGGCTGACGGGATTCGGCATACCCTCTTCCGGGGCAGGAACGGTGAATGATTTATACCTCGACACCGGAACAAATGACTATTATAAAAAGACAGGTCCTTCAACCTGGACTTACCAGGGAAACCTGACCGGAACTGTCGGGAACCTGGCCGGAGATGTCACCGGTGCGCCGGGAAGTACGACTGTGGTTAAACTGCAGGGAAGGAATGTGGCTGCTGCTGCTCCTTCCAACAACCAGGTGCTGACCTGGAACAGCGGAAACAACCGTTGGGAAGGGGCCAGTCCATCAGCTGGAAACGCCTGGAATATTGCCGGGAACAGCGGCACAAATCCTTCCTCCAATTTCATCGGAACCATTGATCCGGTTGAACTTCACTTCCGGGTCAATAATACCCAGGCGGCCATTATTGACAACTACCAGATGGTTGGAATCGGCACCACCACACCCTTTGCCCGGTTGCACGTAGTTACCTTCGACACGGTATTTCAGAATACCATTGCCGGGAAATTCGAAGTGAACAATGCCGTGGTTTCCGCTGATGCCTTGGTTGGCACCGTTAATTCAAACGGTACGGCTGATTATTCTGCCGTACTCGGTTCTGCATCGGGTAACGGAAGGCAGTTTGGCATTCACGGTTACGCCTCAGGACCCGGCAAGGGACTGTATGATTTTCATACCAACTATGGAACCGTGGCGGGTTTGTTTGATTCTTACGGAGGCACAGGCATTATGTGCAATACCATGGGCATTGACAGTTCATGTGAAGACGGACAGTTTTATTGCACCGTGGCAAGAGGTATCGTCAGTAACATGAATTCCGTTGCCGAGCGGCAAACCGGCATCATGTCCTATTGCGCCACAGGAACAGACGAGAGTACAGCCATTGATGCAGAAGCGCGGAACGGTGACATTACCACCGGCCTGCGTGTTGCCGCCTACGATGGCGTTTCGTCCACGATAGCCGTGAATGCTTCGGCATACGCAAATTCCGCCTATACGGTATACGGAGTTTACGGAGCAGCCGGCAATTCGGGAACGGGTACGTCATATGGAGGTTATTTTGACGGCGGAAGCGCCACGGGTGTTTACGGGGCCAATTTCGGAGCTTATTCGGCGGCCATTTACGGGAGGAATTATGCGGGCAACAATGATTATGCCGTATACGGTGCCAGTTACAACAGCGGTGGGGTGGGGATTTACGGCTACAGCAATGGAGGAACCTATGCCGGTTATTTCGGGGGTGATGTAACGGTTACCGGAATTTTTAATAATCCTTCCGACCGGAAGTTTAAACGGGATGTCAATCCGTTACAGGGTTCTCTCGGAAAATTAATGATCCTTCAACCGAAAACCTACAGGTTTAAAACGGATGAATATAAAAGCATGTCCTTTGCAGGAGGTATTCATTACGGATTTATATCCCAGGAATTGCAGCAGGTATTCCCGGAGCTGATCAGGGAAAATACCAATTGCCCCGTGAAGGATCCCAAAACCGGTGTAATCCCGGAAACGATTCAATACCAGGGCATCAATTACCTGGAACTGATCCCGGTAACCATTTCTGCCTTGCAGGAACAACAGGCGGAAATACAGGACATGAAGAACAGGATGCAGTTACTTCAGCAACAGAATGACCTGTTAAAAACCAGGCTGGAAGCGCTGGAAAGACAGGGCGAAATCAAATGATCCCGTGTGTTAACCAAAAACTATAAGTGTCTGAATACAGATTGAAAAAATAATTCAGCCGGAAAAGATGTATTTTGTTTTGTGAAGGTTTTATTGGGAACGGGTAAGAATTGTTTTCCCTGAAGATTTGATTTTTTCTCAGAAAATAAATCTTACCTGCATTGGCAATCTCTTAATCATGCTCAGGCGCGACTACTTTAAAAAGCAAACGGACCGGTTGGCCGAAGTGCTCCGGAAAATCCTTGCCGACTTACTCCTGCTGAAAGACAAAGGAACGGCAGGGGAGCGCGTGGATAGTTTAACCCAAGCCCTGAAATCAGAACTGGATACAGACCCCGAGGAGCTGTTAGCCCTGCCTGATGAGGTCCTGGTGAACAGGCTTTCAAAAGAAAAAGGGTTCAGTGCGGAAAGCCTGGAGGCTTTAGCCGATTTGTTCAGTCATCTGGCTGATGAACTGCCGGAGGAAGAGCAGGCAAGAAAACTGTTCATATACGGAAAATGTCTGTGCCTGTATAAAACCTGTTCGGAAACGGGCAATACATTTTCATTTGAACGGCATGCGAAAATGGAAAGGATACGGAGTTTAATAAACTGACCCTGCTGTAAGCATGTTATTCGTATAAATGAACTGTTATCTGCGGGCACGGTCAGGGGACAGGAGCCGGAACGTTTATAAATAGGCGACCCGCCCCCTGTCTGAAAGATCAGCAAGACATACCGGTTAATCCGAATTCAGCATGAGAGCCCCGATGTTTAAAAATATTGAAATCATCCTTTACGTGAATGACCAGCAGGTGAGCCGGAACTTTTACCAGGAACTATTTCGGCGGCCTCCCGTGCTGGATGTACCGGGTATGACGGAATTTCTTTTGTCCGGTTCCTGCAAACTGGGCCTGATGCCCAATAACGGCATAGCGGGAATACTGGCGGATCAAACGCCCCATCCCGCCCTGGGAAATGGTATTCCCCGTTGCGAACTATACCTGTCAGTGGAAAATATTCAAACTGTGTTTGATCATGCGGTTTCATGCGGTGCAAAGCTCATCAGTCCTTTGCAGGACAGGGACTGGGGTGACCGGGTGTGT
>CAYWHE010000159.1:0-9320 GCA_964458125.1 uncultured Flavobacteriaceae bacterium
GGCTGGTCTCTTCAGGCTGTCGCGTTTTGCCGGTTATATCAAAGCCAACATGCCTTTTGGAGCCAGCTATGATAAACCGCAACTCAGTGATGAGGAGGCCTGGGATCTTGCTGCTTATATCAATTCCCAACCCCGCCCGGAAAAGATATTTAAGCAGGATTGGCCTGAAATCAGCAAAAAACCTTATGATCACCCCTTCGGCCCGTATGCCGACACGTTCACTGAAACCCAGCACAAGTATGGCCCCTTTGCGCAAATTCAAGCCGCTTCCAAAAAGAAATAATTTCATACCCGTCTTCGTCCTCCTATCCGGATTTCAGTTTTTTTACAACGCCCAGGCGCAGGAACCGGTTCAAAATGACTCCAACAAAATCCATGACCTGAATACTTTTTTAAAAAAGGGAGAATTTCACGGACAAGTCCAGAGTTTTTTTATCATGACCGACAATGAAAAACCCCTGACCGATCATTATGCCTGGGCGGCAGGGGCAGGACTTACATACCGAACTGCATCCTGGAAAGGATTGCAGGCCGGAATTTCCGGATCCTTCATGATGAATATCCGGTCGTCGGATCTGTCGAAACCTGATTCCCTCACCGGAGCCATGAACAGGTATGAAATCCTGATGTTCGATTATTTCAGACCCTCCGCCAGGCAGGCTCTGCCAAGGCTTGAACAACTGTACCTGCAGTATAATTTCCGGAATTCCTACATCCAGGCAGGAAAATTCATACTGAATACCCCGTTTTTAAACAAACAGGAAGGAAAAATGCCTCCCAATGTAGAAGAAGGCCTTTGGATGAAATTCAGTGAACTTAAAAATGTTTCACTGGAAGCGGGATGGGTATGGTCGATTCTTTCAAGAGGAACAACAAGATGGTTGCCGGCCGCCAAAACACCCGGCATTTATCCTTCCGGCTCGAATCCGGATGGAAGCAAATCGGCCTATTACGGAAACCTGGAAAGTAAGGGAATCGGACTGGCAGGACTGATGTGGCATCCCGGAAATCTGACGATCAGTTTCTGGAACCAGTATACCGAAAACATCATGAATTCAGCTTTGCTTTCAGTGGAGTACGGCAAATCGTTTCATAACGCGAATAAGGTATTTGCCGGAGTGATGCTGATCCGCCAGGATGCCATTCATGACGGCGGAAATCCGGAGCCGGCGAAATCATATCTGCAGCCGGGAAGCCGCTCCAACAGCCTGAGCGCCCGCCTTGCATTCGGTCGTCCGGCCTGGAATATAACGTTATCATATACGAGAATAACCCCGGACGGCAGGTATCAAAATCCCCGGGAATGGTCCTATGACCCTTTTTATACGTTTATGCAACGGGAGTTGACAGAAGGCTGCGGAAACCTGCATGCCCTTACCGTTAAGGGCGAAGTTCAGAACCGGAAAAAAAATTTCCGCAGTGTCCTGACTTATGGCCGTTATTTCATGCCTGATGTAAAAAACAGTCCGCTCAACAAGTACGGCATGCCTTCCTTTC
This sequence comes from uncultured Flavobacteriaceae bacterium, assembly GCA_964458125.1. Lineage (GTDB taxonomy): Bacteria > Bacteroidota > Bacteroidia > AKYH767-A > OLB10 > CAYWHE01. The sequence goes on from CAYWHE010000159.1 coordinate 1,498, forward strand.
AACAGGTTAATCTCGATTTCAGGTATTCACCGGCCGGACGCTGGAGCGGGATAAACATGATCGTGCTGTTGGTTTACAAGGACAAAACAGGGGCCGCCTACGGGAATTATAAATATATCATCAATAAAGTCAACCTGGTCAACTATAATGTTGCTTTGGAAATTGGATTTTGATGAGTTAATCAAATAATTTCCTAATGTTTGGATTCCAATACAAAAAGTTACTTATTTTTGATCTTCTTTCATTTTTTCATTTCAACCAAAACCCTAAAACCAACCAACATGGAAAACAGTGAATTTAAAACAACCACCCCCCGCAGGGGATTTTTGGGAACCCTGGCCGCCGGCGCCGCCAGTTTAGGTCTTGCCGCCCTTCCCTCCTATTCCCAGACCGCCGCAGCAGCCAAACAGGGAACGCCCAAAACAGCATCGCATCCGGCCGATGCCTGGTTCGGTAAACTAAAAGGCAAACATCGAATGGTATTTGATGCCACGCACCCGAACGGCATGTTTCCTTTTGCCTGGCCGAAAGTATTTTTGATGACAAATACCAACACAGGAACCCCGGAAACGGATTGCGGCGTGGTCATCGTGTTAAGGCATTCGGCCATATGTTATGCCTTTGATCATCCGGCATGGGAAAAATACAATTTCGGAAGTTTGTTTGAAGCAAACGACCCCACCGTTCATTCCGATGATCCAAAAGTTAAGGTGCCGGCTAAAAAAAACAATTTCTGGAAACCGGCTCCGGGCGACTTCAAGGTTCCCGGTGTGGGGCCGGTGAATATCGGGATCAATGATCTTCAGGCCAGTGGCGTAATGCTTTGTGTTTGTGAAATGGCTATTAACGTATACACGGCCATTGCTGCTGACAGTATGAAAATGGATGCAGCCGAAATAAAAAAAGAATGGATGAGTTTTCTGTTGCCCGGCATTCAGCCTGTTCCTTCCGGTGTCTGGGCTATTGGCCGTGCCCAGGAGCATGGTTGCGCCTATACCTTTGCAGGTTAACCCGACCGATTCCGGTAATTCACCAGGCCGCATCCTCAACCGGATGCGGCTTTTTTTACATTCCGTCCATCAGGTGAAAATGCATGGTTCCAGGCAGCACTTTCCTTTCTTCAGGAATCGTAATCAGGGAATGAAAGCAGAACCTTTATATTTGTGTAAAATTCAATTGCATGAAAAACAGTTTCATTCTGCCGGTCTTTCTCTTTTTCATGTCGGTTTCAAACGTTCTCCGGGCATCCAGCATCCTGGCCTCCTCCTTTGGATTTAATCCGTCCGATGCCACGGCAGCCCTGCAGGGATCCATTAACTCCGGTAACGATACCGTGATTATTGACCTGCAGGCCAGCGACTGGATAACCCAACCGCTGTTCATCGACAGCATTCAAAACCTGGTCGTTATTTTTGAACCCGGCGTTCAGCTGGTCGCTAAATCAGGCGCTTTTCCAGGTCTGAACGACAACCTGCTGAGAATTCGGTCCTGCAGTCATATCACACTCGTTGGTTATGGCGCTGTCATGCGCATGATCAAAGGCGAATACACTTCCGGCGAATGGCGGCATTGCCTCTCGATAATCAACTCTTCAGACATTCAGGTTTACGGGCTGGAATTAAACGACAGCGGGGGTGACGGACTGTATATTGCTGATGCCTCTGCCGCCGGTCCAAACACTTATTGCCGGAAAATTCATATCAAAAATTGCCGCATGAATAACAACAAACGACAGGGATTAAGCATCATTTCCGCGGATAGTGTATTGATTGAACACTGTGAGATGACCAACACCAACGGTGCTTCACCGGAGGCCGGAATTGATTTTGAGCCTGATTTGCCTTCGCAGCGCATTACGAATCTCGTTCTGAAAAATTGTGTGCTCACCGGGAATAACGGATCGGGTATACTGGTAAATTCAAAATATATGGATGGCACCTCGGTTCCGGTTTCCATCACCATTGATAATTGTTATTTGGCCGGTAACCTGGATTCTCAACTTTACCTGAACAGCGATACGATCGAAACAAGCGGAACGGTTACCGTTAACAACACACTGATAGAAAATTCGGCCTTCCCAGGGGTTTATCTGAATAAATCGGCCACGGATTTTATGCTTCTCATGAATGATTGCGTGCTCAAAAATGTGGCCGACACCAGTTTCAGTTTTTTTTCTCCCATCACCATGCAAACCTTTCCTTACATTCAAAACACGACTGAATATGGGGGTGCAACCTTTTCCAACTGCCTGATTGAATTTCCACAGAACCGGCCTTACCTGCAATGCGTGGATCTTGGTCTTCCCCCCGGCAGCGCGGATATTTCCGGCCATTTCACTATAGTAAATCCGTTTGGCGTTGCTCCAACCTTTGGTTCATCTCCTGCCAACATCCTGGTAACTGAAAATTATCATACCAACTTTCCTTTGCAGATGGTAACGGTCAGTACTTCTGATCCCGATGCGTTTGAATCAACCGGAGACATGGCCGGATTTGAGATCAGCCGGACAGGCACGGATTCATTTCCGCTTGCGGTAACCTATACGGTCAATGGTCCGGCCATAAACAGAACCGATTATTCCCTGTTGCCCGGATTCCTGGTGATACCTTCCTTCTCCTCCACTGCCTCCGACAGCCTGGAAGCCATTGCAGATCAGGTCTCAGAGCCAACCGAAGAAACCCGTCTTCATTTCGGCAACAATTCATCTTACCAGGTCACGGGACCGGACAGCCTCACACTTTTTATTGATCCGGTTCCTGCAGTTATCCAGGAACAGGAACTTCCTGGTGATGTCTGGCTCGGCCCCTCTCCTGTATCCGACTGGCTAATGATCCGGTCAACAAGGCCCATGGATTTCATTACCATATATACAGCGGATGGCAGAACCGTCAGGCTGGAACACTGTTCAAATCAAAGGCATATCCGGATAAACCTGGAAGATCTCCCGCCGGGTTTTTATCTGATGGACATTCATCTCAGGAACACGATACTTTCAAAAAAAATCATCAGGCGATAGCCAAGCATCGGTCTACCGGAATTTTACATGTTGTCAAAGTTTCATTCCGGTTACCTGACCCAAATCATACGGGTATCTTTTACGGTTTTACGTTTTCTTTTTACCTTTGAAAAAAAAATATATGAGAAAAATCTTATTGAGCAGTCTGGTGTTGTTTCTGTTCACAACACAGGGCAAAGCACAGGCAAAAATGGATGCCTGGACGGAATTAAAAAGTTTTCACCTGGTCATGTCCCAGACCTTTCATCCCAGCGAGGAAGGCAATCTGGAGCCCATCCGGAAACGGGCAGGTGAAATGAAAGAGAAGGCAACTGCGCTGGCCGCATCGAAAATTCCGGCCGACTTCAACAATGAAAAAGTGAAATCGGCTGTGGAGCGCTTAAAGGAAGGCGCCATTCAGATGGACAAAATGGTTGCAGAAAAAGCAGGAGATAAAGAAGTTACCGAATATCTTGCCGGCCTTCATGATATTTTCCATGAAATTGTGGGTCTATGTTCCGCACCTGATAAAAAGCAGGAATAGTATTCAAGGATTTCGAAAGTCAGTTCTTTCCTGGCCGGAAAGAACTGGCTTTGATTTTTGGCTTTAGATAATAATTTTCTTCCGTATATTTCTTTTCAGGAGCCGGAATACGGCTACCGTCGACTTACCCGTTGAATAAATTCATCCTTTCTGCGCCTGGCCACATCAATAACCGAATCATCCGACATGGTCACCTCTCCTCCTTCGCCCCGCTTATAACTTTTGACGTGACGGAGGTTGATCAGGTGTTTATGATGAATCCTGAAAAAATTGTTTTCCTCCAGCAATTCTTCATACTCTTTCAGCGGCCGGCTGACTATTAACTTGTTTTGACTGGTCAGATAAAAGGTGGTATAATTATTATCGGACTCACACCTGATGATTTCTTCCGGCTTAATAAAAGTAAGTCCCTGCAAGGTTGGCAAAGCCAGTGTTTGGGGAGGTTCGCGGTAGTTTTTCATCTGCCTGATCAGCATTTCAAGTTGAACAGGGGTGCTGGTTTTATTGACCTTTTGCTTAAACCGTTCTATGGCCAACGCCAGATCATCCGAATCGAAAGGTTTTAGCAGGTAATCCAAGGCGCTATATTTGATAGCCTGCAGGGCGTATTTATTATGCGATGTGGTGAAAATTACCTCAAAAGGCACATCCTTCACCTGTTCGAGAAAATCAAAACCGGTATGGGGAGGCATTTCCACATCGAGAAATACCAATTCCGGTCTTATCTCCCTCGCTTTTATGACCGCTTCGGGGACCTGTTCGCAGACAGCCAGGATTTCGATTTCTGGAAAATCAGCCTGAATCATACTGACAAAGGATTCTCGAACAGGTTTTTCATCATCCACAATAATGGAACGTATCACAGCAATTTTTTTTCAAATTTACTTAAATTATTTCCTGATCCCTCCCAGATCAGCACTTTAAATAATCACTGGTTTGGTCATCAGGGTAACAGCATTGCCTTCAGGCATTATTGAAATAGGAAAGAAACTGAATACCGAAACCGGTAATTTCATGAGGAGATATCATAACCGGACAGCCGGGAATGGCGCGATGAAGTCTTCCGCCTATATCCGAAAGCCCGCGAGGAAACGATTTTTAGCGGCCGGACGGGCTAAAAAAACTGCAGGAATTTCATTTTGAAAGCGGGAATAAAACCGGTGATTTAAAAATCATAATCCCATTACCATTCCGGTACCGGCTGTTTTCCGGATCAGAATTTTAACCGTTAATATTAAATTTTTTTAACACATTTACAAAACCAAATCACGAGTTATAATCCATGACCGAATCCATACTCAGCGGAGCCCTTCTTGGATTTGCCCTTGCCTTCCTGGTAGGTCCCGTGTTTTTTATGATTCTTGGCACGAGTATCCATAACGGCTTTTTACAGGCGGCCGCCCTGGCTACAGGCGTCATGTTGAGCGACTGCGTGTTTATCCTGATCACAGGATTTGGTACGGCCGGTTTGTTTTCCTCGGAAACCTTTCAACATTATTCCGGGCTGGCCGGAGGTATTCTGCTTGTCACCTTCGGAATTACCACCATCATCAAGAAACAAAAAATAAAAGCGGCCGCGCTCACCGATCACCCGGATTCCAGATTCCTGTACCGTTACCTGGGCCGGGGTTTCCTGATGAACTCACTAAATCCCTTTGTGCTCATTTTCTGGGTCGGAGTGGCTACAACGGTTTCGGTTAAGCACCTGACCCTTTCACATACGACGGCCTTTTACGGATCAGCCATGGTGGTCGTGCTCGGCACCGATTTACTAAAGGCATTTGTTGCCAACCGGCTTAAGAAAATACTGACAGCAACCATTCTGACCTGGATGAACAGGATTTCAGGTATAGCATTAATCTTTTACGGAATCCGGATTCTTCTGAAAGTTGCCGGGATTGAAATCTGATTTCAGCTCCTGTTATTTGCATAGGCAAAACAGCCGGCTGCGCAACGCTGACCGTCAATTGCTGCAGAAACGATGCCCCCTGCATAACCTGCACCTTCCCCGCAGGGAAAAAGTCCCTCCACCTCCTCATGCATAAACGTCAAAGGATCCCGGGGTATACGGACCGGAGAAGAGGTCCTCGATTCAACGCCAACGAGAATGGCCTCATTGGTGAAATAACCTTTCATTTTTTTACCAAAATCCTTCAGCCCGTCCCGAAGTGTTCCGGCAATCACGGGAGGAAGAATTTCGTCCAGCAAGGCCGGTGTAACACCAGGGATATACGAACAATCCGGCAACTGGCCGGTGGACTTCCCGGCTGTAAAATCAACCATTCGCTGGGCGGGGGCCCTGAGTTTTCCGCCGCCAAAGAGAAAGGCCCTTTGTTCGATTTGTTGCTGGAACCGCAGCGCCGATAAAGGGCCGGCCGCTTGAAATTGGCTGAAGTCCCCTTCAGCCAGGTTGACTACCAGGCCTGAATTGGCGAACGGGTTATTTCTCTTCGATGGGGACCAGCCGTTAACCACAATCTCACCCGGTGCGGTAGCAGCCGGTGCAATTATTCCGCCCGGGCACATACAAAAGGAATACAGGCTGTTATTCGGCCCCTGGTAAGTCAGGGAATAGGAAGCCGGTGGCAAAAATGGGTTCCGGACCGGATTGTGGTATTGCCGTGCGTCAATGAAGGCTTGTGGATGTTCTACCCGGACTCCGAGTGCGAAAGGTTTCAGCTGAATTTTTATTCCATGCAGGTAAAGGCCCTCAAAAATATCACGGGCCGAATGACCGGTGGCCAGTATGACCATGGAAGCCTTCATTCCGACACATTTTTGATCCGGATCGCCGGATCTAAAAACCTTCACGCCCTTCAGTTTTCCATGATCCACAACCAGTTCCTTCATGCAGGTATTGAACAGAACTTCTCCCCCGGCATGGAGGATTGTTTCCCGCATAGCGGTTATGACCCGGGGTAATTTATTAGTACCGATATGCGGGTGGGCATCGATGGCAATGGAAGGATCGGCACCATGCCGGATAAAGACGCTGAGAATCTCGTTGACGTCTCCCCTTTTGGTAGAACGCGTATACAACTTTCCATCCGAATAAGTGCCTGCACCCCCTTCACCAAAACAGTAATTGGAATCCGGATTGACTTCCCCTTCCCGGATCATCAGCGCCAGGTCCCTTCTCCGGCTCCTCACATCAGGACCTCTTTCTATGATGACCGGTTTCAGCCCCAGTTCGATGAGTTTCAGGGCGGCAAAAATTCCCGCCGGTCCGCTGCCTATAATTAGGACTGGTTCAGCATCCCTGACGTTGCCGTAAACAGGCTCAGGTTCCCGGGATGGAAGGGACTCGCCGGTAAAATAAACGTTGAACCAAAGCCGGATTTTGACCTGCCTGCCTCTTGCATCAATGGCTCTGCGGCTGAGTTTAACAAGCTGAATGGAACCGGGGAGTAACCCATGCTGCTGAAACAGCAATTCGGAAAAATCCTGCCTGCCGGCGGCCTCTTCAGGCTGCAAAGCAAGCTCCATTTGTTTCATCCGGGGTTACAAAGGCTTATTCAAATGTAAAATTAATCAGGAAAATTTTGGAGTTCAGCCTGTCGAGTGTGCGGGAATAGATGGACGGGTCCTTGACCAGGAGGTTATTCAATCCGTTATACATTTTCAATTCAATGGAAAACTTAAACAACTCCATGTAAAAATCCACACCTGCACCAATGGTATAGCCGAAATCATTTTTTCTCAGTTTCACATACTCCTTATCCTTATTCCTGACCTTCGCCTGGGAAACCATATCAATGCTGTATTTTCCGCCCCCCAGGACAAAAATCCGGTAGTTGTTGATTCGTTTCGATTTAAACTTCAGTTCGAGGGGGAATTCCAGAAAGGTTGATTCAACTTTTTTAACAACGGTTTTATACTTCACCCCGTTCACATAGATGACATAATTCAGGTTACGCTGTGCAAAGGAAAGATCCGGGATGAAACGCAGGTCAAAGTTGTCGCCCATGTGCAAATCGGATACAATTCCGAGATTAAAACCGGCCTGTTTTGCCGATTCGACTGAATAGAGCGAATCGCTGCTGTTGAATATCCCCTTTCGTTTAATATAAAAATCAGTGACATTCAATCCCAGTATGAATCCAAAGTGAACCTTTTTTTCCTTTTCATATTTCGGGAGGTTGGGAACCACATCACGCTGTGCCATCCCGGCCAGGGGCATCAACAGGATCAATAAAAAAAAAGTTCTCCCCTTGTTTCTATCAGCAGCCTGTATCATTCCTGTCAGATTTTTTTTCCTTCATAAATGGAAGCTATGCCAAACGT
>CAYWHE010000160.1:0-9311 GCA_964458125.1 uncultured Flavobacteriaceae bacterium
AGGTAAGTGATGATTAATTAATAGCGGGTCAATTCGTTTGAGATGTAGCTGGTCCGTGATTGTGAAATTATTATAGCACTGTTTTATCCTGTGGCTTTTGATCTTCGTTTGGTTCTGGCCTGCCTGAAGATAAATTCCAATCTGGAGCGAATCGGTGATATTGCAGACGGAATAGCCCGTTTTATAATTGAAATCCGACTGGAGCCGGAAAAGGAATTGCTTGAAAATACACGCCTGCTTGAAATGTTTGATGTCGCTTCCGCCATGCTGAATGATGTATCGAGCGCATTCGAAATTGAAGATACTAAACTGGCCCGGAGCGTATTTCGGAACGATGAAATCCTCGATGAAATTAATTCCAAGGCGAACCAGGCCGTGGCTGATTTCATCCGGAGTCACCCCGACCGGATCAACCAGAGTCTTTATTTACTGAGTATGATCAGAAAACTGGAAAGAGTCGGGGACCAGTCTAAAAATATTGCCGAGGAAATTATTTTCTATATTGAGGCTAAGGTGCTTAAGCATAAAATGAGTAAAAAAGAATCCTGAATGATCTTTTCTATGGATTGCTTTCAATCCGGATCAACCCCTTTCCGGAGGTGACAACCCCATGGATTTCGTTCCTTATCCGATATGAACCGAAATATTAAGTTCATCCTGTGTTAACGGGAATTTGATATGCAATTCCTGGAAATACAATTGGTTATATTCTGATGTAAAATTACTTAACATTAACATAATGGTAATATAATTCTACATTAAACTAGTAAACCCGGATATTCCTCAACTTTACATTCGAAATACTAACATTTATGAATACACTAAAACAATCACTACTTATTTTGATTCTTGGAAGTTTCACTGTAACCGTAATGGCCCAGGACCAACAGACTGACACGGCAGGACAAGCAATAGCTGCCATGCAGTCGCTGCTTCAGAATCTGAACAAAATCAAAATTTCAGGTTACTTGCAGGGGCAGTTTCAGGTTGCCGATTCAACAGGCATAAAGTCATATGCCGGCGGCGATTTTCCGGCAGCCTCCGATAAACGCTTCAGTCTTCGCCGGGGTCGTTTGAAAGCCATGTATGATAACACCCTGACCCAGTTTGTCCTGCAGATTGATGTAACGGAAAAGGGTTTTGCCATTAAAGATGTTTATGGAAAATTAACAGACCCCTGGTTACAGACTTTTGGCCTGACTGTTGGCGTTACCAACCGTCCATTTGGTTATGAAATTGGTTACTCATCTTCCATGCGCGAATCTCCTGAACGTGGAAGGATGTCCCAGATTCTGTTTCCCGGAGAGCGGGATTTGGGTGCCATGCTCACCATAGAACCACCCAAAACTTCTTCATTTAATTTCTTTAAAATAGAAGCCGGATTATTTAATGGAACAACGGGTTCAGCCTCTGACTTCGATAAAAGGAAGGATTTTATTGGTCACCTGATATTGCGTAAATCGCTGGTACGTGAAACAATGAAATTAAGCGGTGGCATATCCTATTACGATGGTGGCTGGAGGCTGGACACGGCCCGCTTTTTTTCCAAAGTGATTACGGGTGATGATGGCGTTAAGATTTTTGAAAAGGATCCTGATCCTGAAACCAAAGGAAAAATAATGAGGAGGAATTATTATGGGTTGGATTTTCAGGCCAGTTATGAAACTCCGGTAATCGGTATGACGACAATCCGTGCCGAATTTATAGGAGGAACCCATACAGGGTTGAAATCTTCAAATGATAGTCCAAAGGAACTTCCTGTTGATTCCAAAACAAAATTGCAGGCGGACGCTTACCAGCGGAATTTTATCGGATATTACCTCTACTTTCTCCAGAATATAGGACCCTTGCCTTTGCAATTGATTGTGAAATATGATTTGTTTGACCCGAATACGGATGTGAAAGGGAATGATATTACCGCCGTCTTGGGCGCCGGGGATATTGCCTATACAACGACAGGTTTGGGTTTGGCTTATCGCTTTGACAGTAATATTCGTTTTACTGCTTATTATGATATGGTTACGAATGAGAAAACACAATTGTCAGGATACACGAAGGATCTGAAGGATAATGTATTTACCCTTCGCATGCAATATAAATTCTAACAATCAGGACCATACCGGAATGAACCGTTCCGCTTTTGAGTTGAATGCAAAAAAGCACCCGTTTTTGGGTGCTTTTAAGTTTGGAAAAGGAGCTCAGCTTATTTTATTTATTCGATACGTTATCGCTTTGTTGTTGGCTGGGAATTTTGTACCGCATCGCAATGACGGGCATGTTATCCGGTTTAAGTACGTTGGGAGTGGTCAGGCGGTAGTAAAGAACACCCTCCACCGGGTTACGGTCGGTCAGTTCGTATACAACAGGGTTATTGGATGTGCCGACGGAATTGAGCCGTCCGATTTCCTTGAAGGAGCGTGAATCCATAGAGCGTTCAATGATAAATGGCTGGTCAGTGTTTTCAAACCCGGTGATCCAGCTGACTTTTACATGTTCAGCAACAATTTCTGCGTTGAAACTTAGAATCTGGAAGCTTACCTGGCTGGCCTTGGTAGTGGTTCGTATGACGAAATTATCCATGATGGTCTGATCCTTTTTATTTCCGTTCAGGCCATAACCGAGAATGACAGGTTCGTTTTTATTCCAGTACAGCCGGTAATTCTTTTCACCCTGCATGGACCATACGGCCACATCATTCACAAACAATTCGCCCTTTCCGGAATTCGGATTATAGATGAAGCGGTAATTCCGGTAATTCTCATCTTCAGGGATCACGTAGTTGCTGGTTTCATTGACCGTAATGTAATGGCCCGCTCCGTCGGTAGTTTTGTAACTGATAATGAGTTTCCCCTTTTTTATTCCGAAATTAAAGGTTTTCCCCCTGGAATAGAAGTTGCCGCTCTCCTCATTTCTGCGGTAATCCAGGCTGATATCAATGCCGTCAGGATTTAAGGCCGGTTCAGAAGCCAGTACCAGGTTGATGTCCTTGCCGGATGTTCCGGGATTTAAACCGTTGCTTTCGTCCTTTCCGCCGGGGGCCGAATAAGCGGAAGGATTGCATCCAATGGCAGCCGTACCCCAGGCCGTTTTGGTAACCGGGTTTTCGTCCCAGTTGAAGTAGGTGATCACTTCCCCGTTATTCAGCTTATCTTTGAATCGCTCGCCGGCTTTCATCTTTTCCACCTGGGTTTGGTTCAGCATCACAATTATAAGGATGATGAGTCCGAACAGGGATGATCCGGCGATGATCAGGACACCCTTGTTCAATACTTTTAATTTTTGGCTGGGCTTAATTTGATATTTCCGCATGGCTTAAATTTAATTGGTAATCTTGATCCTAATCGGTCAAAAACTCCATGTTTATTACATATTCTTGATGAGTTTTTTGCTCACTTTGGTTCCATTCCTGGTTATTATCAGCACATAACTGCCGGCATTGATTTTATAACCCTCCAGGTAATCAAACCGGTTATTGCCATTGACGGCCTGGACCTGTTGGGTAAAAATAACCTGGCCGTTGGTATTGATAAGTTGAAAGGTAACCTGGTCATCACCGGCCGAATAATAGCTGACGCTAAACTGGTCCTTAAATGGATTCGGTGAGATGCCGAGAATTTCAAGCTGACGGACATCCGTGTCTCCATCGCCGGTAATGTTGAATTTAACGACTACCGGTTTGGAATAGGAAAATTTGCCGTCGAAATCAGTTTGTTTCAGCCTGTAATACGATGTACCCGAAAGCGGAAATTGATCCGTGGTGGTGTAGCTTAATTTTTTACTGCTGTTACCGGCTCCGTCCACCTCCTCCAGGGGAAGGTAATTTTTGCCATCGGATGAACGTTCAATGGTAAAGTAATCGTTATTTTTCTCTGAAGCGGTAACCCAGTCAATGATAACGGCATTGCCCTGGGCCCTGGCATCAAAGCTGGTCAGCTCAATGGGAAGGGCTCCACTGGATGATACGATGATCCAGGGAGAAAAACCCGTGGCATTGGGAATGAAAATCGAGCCAATGCCGGTCGTGGTACCAGCGCTGCTACCGTAAGGAATTGACCATTGTGTGCCGTTCCAGTTTTGTATTGAAAATGAACCATGCGCACTGCCTGGTAACGTGGTGTTTTCCGAACCACGGTAAGACAAAGTTACATCAGCGGTTATTCCCGGTGCATCAAAATTGTACCATCGGTCAATCACAAAATCAGTCGAAACATCGGTCCCGTTTTTATTCATATTCGTTACCGCTGCCACATTGCTGATTCCCGCCCAGGGTGTATTGTTTGGGTTTAATGTGGCCCTGGTGGCGATGGCTGCATAGCCCCCCATACCGGCACTGGGATTGAAGGTTATGGGTATATATTCGGAACTGTTCACACCAAATGGAAATAGGTGATCACCGCTGGTCAGGTTCATCCATTTCAGTATGCTGCCGTTAACCGCGGCATTGGTTTCGCTTTTAATATATCCCGAATTGCGGGTAATGGCTGTTGTCGCACCGTTTTCAATCGTAACCGTAAAATTGTTGAGTTTGAATTCACCAGTTTCCAGATGAAGGTTGTTTCTGACGTATACATTCGAAGCAGTCGGATAGACGTATTCAGCATCGGCAGTGCCGTTGAAATTGATTTTCAGATTACCATATTTATGATTGGCCGTAGTGGCCAGTCCGGCACCGGTTCCTGTCACCACCTGGTTGTCCGAACCGGTGTATTCAATAGTACTGGCTGCATCGAGATAATAATTCATGCTGTTGGAAGAATTTATGGTGCCGCTGCTTGTCCCGTCATAAAGTCCGGTCGTTTTGGAAATTTTCATCAGACCCCCAGCTTCCACCCGCATGCCAGAATTGGTCGAAGTTCCGTTGGAAAGGAGCTGGTTGGAATTCATTTTTAGGATTCCACCGCCGGCAACGGTGAAATAATTGGTAGCAGCGGTGGAGTGGGAGGCCACCTGGATATTGCCTGAATTGACGTCAAGCGTACATCCGCTGTTAACGCATTGCCTGACCTGTTGTATGGAGTGTGAGGCTGAACTTCGCGTAAATGTGATCGTACCTGGGCGGTTGAAATAGATTTGTCCGAACACCGTTCCGGTTCCCGCTGATGCATGCGTCATAGTACCGGCCCCTGTCAGGTTGTAGGATGCGCCATTTATGGTCAGGGTATGCGTAGCGGCCAGGCTCGATGTATTGTCATCAAAATTTATGGTTCCCCCCGAATGTGTAAAATTTCCGTTGGTAATCACTTGTACCGCATCGGTGGTATTGATACCTGAATTTTTATGCAGGTAAAAAGTTCCTGAACTCTGGATAAAATTGCCGTTTATGGTCAGTGTCTGTGTGCCAACATCACCTTTTGCGATGAGCGTTCCTCCCGAGATGGTGGCATCACCGTTTACGGTAACCATTCCGTGCCCTCCGATCCGGGAAAGATAAACGGTTCCGGAGGTAACCGTCAGATTACCGGCTATGGTTATTGAAAATGCGTGAGCGGAGGAGGAAACTCCATAGTCAAAACTGTTGGTGCAGCCGCCGAAGGTTGTATTCCCGTTAATCACAACAGTTTCACTTCCCGATGATACGTTGGAAAGAACCTCTGCACTGGAATGGCCGGAAGTAAAAAAATTTCCGGCAATGGTACAGTTTAAACGAACATTATTGAGCGTGCTGGAAAGCTGGGAAAGGCCGACCATTCTGAAAATTCCGGAGGAACTGGTCAGGGAAACCGAAAGGTCACCGTTAACCGTAAAGTTATTGGTCCCGCCTGCAGTATGACAGCCATAATGGCCCATGAATATTCCTCCGTTCACGGACAGGTTGTTAAAGGTCAGATCGGAGATTCCTGATGCATACGTTGTCAGATTATAGATGCCCCGGAAACTACCGGAGTTCTGGGTGAAATTGCCATTGACAGTCATCGTGCAGTTTCCGTTTCCGACATTGGAAACCCCATCGTTGTTGATCAGGAAGAAATTTCCTGAAGCAATGGAAACATCACCCGTTACATTCAGGGTGACATTTCCGTTTCCGTCGTATATGCCGTCCAGCATCCCTCCGCTGACGGTGATATTCGTCGTATTGACCGTAAAAGATCCGGAATGGGTTCCGCCGTGAAAATCAAGGTATGAATTTGAATTTAGCAGCGCAATATTTCCTATGGTGGTGTTTGATATGCTGCCTGACTTGTCCATCACGATCCATCCCTGATCAATGGTAAGCGTGCCTTGAATTAAGTGGGTTTGAAACTGGTTGTTTTGATTCCATTCACTTAACCATGGACCGTTAGGTGAATTCAGCGTCAGGTTTCCGAAGTTCCCGGAAACCACCGAACCTAAAGGCACCGAATAGTCATACCACTTTTTTATAATCAGGGTGCTGGTCGGAGATAAATTTTCACTGCCGTTGGTAAACAGCGTGGCAGCCGCGAGTGTATTATTCTTGGGTTCCCATGTAAATGATGCTCCCGGACCGAGCGTAAAAGCGGCGCCGCTGGTGGAGAGGAGAATATCGCTTCTGTTCATCGTAACGGTGCCGTTGACTGTTATGATTCCTGTTATCGTCAGGACTTTATTCGGTGAGAATGTCAAGGTTCCGCCTGAATTAATGGTCAGGTTTGAAATGGAATAATCCTGGTTGATTTGAAGCGTATGTCCGTTGAGGATAGTAACCTGGTCTCCGGTAGCAGGGACTCCCGACGGACTCCAGTTTCCAGGGGTGTTCCAAGCACCCGATCCGTTGGAGGTTTTATTGGCGCCATAGCCATTTTCCAGGAAGGAAGTTAAGCAGGAAAGCAAAAGCAGAACCTGGATGAGTAAAGGCCTGGGCTGATAATTTATGTTCATACAATTTTGACTTACTGGGTGAGTATATTCGCTTTTCTTTTATTTGTAATGCCCTGGCTGTTACGGCCGATGGGCTGCTGCTCAACAGGCAGTAGCACGGTCGACTTAACCTCTATTGCTGATAAGGGTGTGACCAGGGGAATAATCCTGTCGGTCGCAATTCCGGCCGTGGAGGTTTCAACATTGGAGACGTTCATATAAAGGAACATACCAACGCCCAAAAAAAGGGCAGAGAAACCTGACACAACCAATACTTTCGTACTGGTTTTCATTTTTATTTTTTGGGCCGGCGTATACCTGATACGCATCCTCCGGTTACTTTTAGCCATGGTACTATATTTTAATTCGGTTATTTCTGTTCATGCTGCTGGGCCGGGTTACTTCCGGTCCTGTTTATACAATATTCCTGTTTGAGCCTGGTGAATCCGGCTTTAACTGATCAGGCCGCCGCAAAGGTCATGTCGTCCATGGTAATCACATTGTTCTCCGCCATCAGGGCCGCCCGTTCGATAACGGCTTTCAATTCCCTTACGTTTCCGGGCCAGGTATATTCCATCATGTGTTTCATCACATCCTTTTCAATAGTCATTTGGGGTAGTTTGTTGGTGGTACAGAATTCCGACAGGAAATTTTTTGCGATTAGAAGGATGTCATCACCACGTTCACGAAGCGGAGGCAGGTGGATCAGGAAACCCTGTATACGGTAAAATAGATCTTCCCGGAAACGGCCTTCCTTAACTTCCTGTGCCAGATTTTTATTCGTAGCCGCCACAAGTCTGAAATCAAGTTTCATCGTCTTGTTGCTGCCGATCCGCGTGATCTCTTTTTCCTGCAATACGCGGAGCAATTTGGTTTGAAGTGCCAGATCCATTTCCCCGATTTCATCCAGAAAAATGGTACCTTCATTGGCTTCCTCAAATTTTCCAATCCTCTTGTCGCGGGCATCGGTAAAGGCTCCTTTTTCATGACCAAACAGTTCGCTCTCGATGAGTTCCTCCGGTATGGCTCCCATGTTAACCGTTACAAATGGCTTGCGGCTCCTGGAGGAGTTATAATGGATGGCTTTGGCCACCAGTTCCTTTCCGGTCCCGCTTTGTCCTGTGACCAGTACCATCATGTTGCTTTTTTCAACTTTCTGGATCAGTTTAAGTACCCGGAGAATGGCATTGCTGTTTCCTATGATGTTTGAATACCGGTTTCGGTCTATGATCTGCTCTTTCAGAATCTCCACTTCCTTTTTTAGTGTAACATTCATGGACAGGTTACGGATGGAGTTTTCCAGGTTGATAAAAAGGTTGTCGTTCTTTAATATATAATCCTGTGCCCCGTTTTTATAGGAAGTTACCACTACTTCCAGGTTTTCCTGCCCCGATACCAGTACGCACATGATGCTCTGGTTATAGGCCTTGATTCTGGACATCAGTGTCAATCCATCCATGCCCGGGAGATTATAATCAATCGTAACGATATCCGGATTTTCATGCAGGGAGTTGATGCAGTCCTCTGCATTCTGGAAATGAAAAATTTCCATATCATTCATTTTGGACAGATGCTGTTTGATCAGCGTGGCCACCATGATATCATCTTCTACTACAAATACTTTTGCCATATTCATTTAATTTTATATTGTTGTTTGATTAATATTTTTTCTTAGACGGTTAGTGTTTTGAGATCCTGATGTAATTCTGAGAATGCAAGCCGGCAGACGGAATCAATTTTTTCGACCAGTGCCGGAATTTCATCCAGGTGGATGGCTTGTCTGGCGTAGTCTTCAATCATGGCTGCTGCAGCATACAGGTCTTTTAGCCCCAGGTAGTTAAACGAGGGTTTGATCTTATGGGCTACCTGCCGGAGCTGTTCCCAATCCTTCTTTTTCAAATTTTCCTGGAGTGACGAAAGGGATTCCGGGGCGTTTTGTAAAAACAGTTTGATGAAATCAATTATAAAGGAGTCGTTATCATCCGACATTTCCTTCAGGAAATCCAGGTTGGTAAGCCTTTCGGTTGAAGTTGCTTCTGTTGTTGGACCTGTTTCATCCTGGCGACCGGTTGTTGACTTCTCTCCCGGTTCCATTTTGCCGTCTGTGGTTGTAAGCAGCAGGATTTTGTTCTTTACATCTGCCGGGTCGAATGGTTTGCTGATATAATCATTCATCCCGCATGAGAAGCATTTGTCCTTCTCCTTCAGGCTGGCATGTGCGGTCATGGCCAGGATAGGAATTTCGTTTTTGGGGGAGGGAAGAAGTTTCCGGATCTGGGAGGTGGCTTCATAGCCATTCATTTCCGGCATTTCGATATCCATGAGTACAATATGATAATCATTCTCACGTATCAGTTCTATGGCTTCAACGCCATTTTCGGCATTTTCAATCTGCACGCCCCAGTCACGAAGCAATTTATTAATAATCATCTGGTTGATTTCATTGTCTTCCACAACCAGGATTCTGAGATTTTCAGGAAGTTTGGCGTTTTCAA
>CAYWHE010000161.1:0-9296 GCA_964458125.1 uncultured Flavobacteriaceae bacterium
CTGCATTCCCGGTCCCAACGATAATGTCATTTTTAATTCCGTTTCTTTTTCAAAACTTAACGATTCAGATTTTCTGGACATCGTGGATTCCATATTCATAAATATGGACTTGACAGGTGTCTGGTATTCTCCGGTTTGCATTTGCAAAACCTATTCTGCTGAATTATGGGTTTATGGCTCACTGACCCTGGACCCCTTGATGATGTTACTGGTTGAAACCGTTTCATTCGAGTCCCCTTTCATTGGAAATACCATATTTACAACTGGAAACAACCTTAATCTATTGAATTTTTCAGGTACAGGAAGCTGGATGCTGGGGGATTCCTTGTCGGCTGCGGCTATCCTGATCGGCAATGGTTCATTTAATACCAACAACATGCCTGTTTTTACACATTCATTTCTTGCCAATGAGGGAAGCACATTTAGCCTTCAATTGGGAACCTCCCGGATGGTGGCCGATACATGGAGAATGAACACTTCGTCTGCAACGATTTTGGCTGTTGATGCTACTTTGCTTGTTCAGAATTTCACCGGAGCGAATAGCCAGGTCTATGGATCCGTTAAGATGAACTACGGAGTGTATGAAGGGAGCGGGTACGTGGTTAAAAATATGGAATGCTATACCGGTTTTGCCGTTTATGATCCCGGTATTTATTTTGTAAAAGCCATCATTGACGGGAGTGCAAGTATTGGAGCCAGTTGTCTGTTTGACAGCTTGATTTTTTTAAATAACAATAGTTTCATGGATATTGCAGACACACTTTTTATTAATGATTATTTACAGGTTAACGGATCATGCGGAAATTATTTTTCATTGAAATCTTTTTTTTCCGGTGTGATGGCTTATATCTCCAAGCCGGGTGGTGTAATTCAGTCCAGCTTTACTTTTCTTAAAGACATCAGCGGTATTGGAGGTGCCACATTTTCTGCCACCAATAGCATGAATGGAGGAAATGTGTTCGGATGGAACATTTCTGCACAACCGTCCGGAGATTTATTCTGGGTTGGTGGATCCGGTCACTGGAATGATGTCAGTCATTGGGCTTCTGTCAGCGGCGGAACCGGAGGAAATTGCATTCCCGGTCCCGATAATAATGTATTTTTTGATGTGAATTCTTTTATCGGGTTGCATGATACCGTTCTCCTGACGGATGTCCAGGTGTTTTGCAGGAATATGGATTGGACCGGAACATTTATGAATCCGGTGTTTATGGATTCACCCGGTGGAAACGCTTTGCATATTTACGGATCATTGAAACTGAATTCAAATATGCAATTTTTAATTGGTTCAGGGTCCGCCGGAAGTGAACTACATTTTAATGCAGACAGTCTGACACACAACATTGATTGCACAGGTCTGCCGATAGGATGCAATACATTTTTCGATGGCTTAGGAACCTGGAATCTATCTGATGATTTCATCGCTTCTTTTATTTTAATGCATGCCGGAACATTGAACTCAGGAAATTTTAGAATAACTGCCAATATTTTTATCATCGATAATTTTGTTCCGCTTAATCTCCAACTGGGCTCGTCTTTTGTTGACGTTCTTGAATGGAATAATACATCCCATAATATGATATTGGGCGCCGGATCTGCTTTCATCCGGTGCCAGACTTTTGAGAGTACCGGTGGATTTATATATGGAAGCGTCATGGCCGATAATGCCCTTGCCGATAGTTGTGAGTTCAGGCAACTTTCCTTACCCGATTCCGGATATTTGATGGGAAGCCATTTGGTTATCGACAGGCTTTTTGCAGGAAACGCTACCTTTATATGGGGAAGTGGGAATTATATTCAATACGCAAACCTGAATGGATCTTCACAAATTGACGGCATTCATCTTATCGATACCTTATTGATTAGCGTTGGCGGATCGGTGCTGACTCTTTCGGATTCATTATTGATAACATCGGCATTCTGGACAAATGCAAAGGCCGGATTTCCAGTTTCAGTAAGGAGCAATTCTGGTGCAGTAATCAATGCTCCTCCGGGTATTGACTTTTGCCTGGATTATTTGCTTGTTGAAAAAATTCATGCACAGGGTGGTGCCACTTTCTTTGCCGGTAATCATTCCCTTGATATGGGAGGAAACACCGGCTGGCTCTGGTCTTCCTGCATCCCCGACACCAGCAACGTTTGGCCCGGTGATGCCAACTACGACCTCGTAGCAGATAATATTGACATACTTTATATTGGATTGGCTTATGGTTATAACGGGCCGGCCAGGGCAGGAGCATCCACCAACTGGGGGGCTCAACCTGGTGTTGACTGGCTGCAACAGTTTGCAAACGGTTCTAATATCAAGCATGCTGATTGTGATGGCAATGGAACGGTGAATGCTTCAGATACTTTGGCCGTTTCATTGAATTATGGATTGACACATCCTTTTAAGCAACCTGTTGTCCCTCAGGTGAGCGGTTTCGGCCCTGATTTGTATTTTGAAATGCCAACTGCTTCCCTGGTTCCCGGTTCGGTGGTGGATATTCCCATTAAATTCGGCAATTCGGCTAACCCGGTTTCTCCGATGTATGGTATTGCTTTTACTGTCAATTATGATCCTGCTCTGATTCAGGGTAATGCTGTGGAAATGGTGTTCCCGAATTCCTGGCTTGGCGACTCCAGCAACAGCATCCACCTGTCAAGAGACTTTTACAGCAGCGGGTACATCGATTTGGGTTTTGTAAGAACAGACCATCAGGACATATCAGGTTATGGCACCCTGGCCACGTTGCGATTTAAAGTGGCTGCTAATGCCAGTGGTTACCTGAACCTGGGTTTTTCAAAAGTGGTTGTGATTGATAAGTATGAAATCTCTCAATCATTTAACCAAATCAATGGGTCAGTTTATACAGGTATAGATGAACCCGGACAGGATCCTGAATGCATTGTTTTTCCGAACCCGGCAAAGGATAAGATATTTATCAGTTTACCAGGTCAACAAATTGTATCTGTAATGCTGATCAGCACATCAGGTGCAAGTATGTCATTTCCTTATAAGCAAACCGGGGAGTTTGCAATTGATCATTTCGCAAATGGAATATACATGTTGGAAATTACTACCGAAGCCAAAGTTCTCAGAAAAAGAATTGTGATTAACCGATAAATCTATACCGCGAGATAACCGGCTCCATAGTCGATTTATATTTTTTATCCCTGTCAGACATGTATAATCGTTTGGTTTTTTGATTTGACACCGGGTTTTTAACCTGGTAATTTTACTGCCATTCCTGTTTGATTTTCTGAACTAATGGAGATGATAAGGATTGGAAAATTTTAATCCTTTACACGGTAATGGATGATTAGAAACGACCGGATGCCTATAAGTTCGGTCCCTGGACAGGACAATTTTTAAAATCAAATCTGGGGGAAGAATTCCTTATGACGGGCCGGATGCCGGAATGGCCCGTTGGTATAAAATTCATAGTTGAAATTTCAATAATTCAAATTTAAATCCATTCCATAATGAAAACATTTCTGAAAAAATCAATTCTCCTCCTCCGGGTATTACCGGTGGTGGTAACGTTCATTTCGTGCAATAAGGATAATTCCGGCGGAAATCCGGATACGCCTGATCATTATGCCTCAACGGCAGATTTCTTTGAGTTCAATGAAACACCCCTGCACACCTATACGGTGAATGCCGGTAATGGCGGAAGTTTTACTACCGTCAACGGTACGGTTGTAACAATTCCGGCTAATGCCTTTATCGATGAAAATTGGAATACGGTTACCGGAAATGTATCCATTTTGTTTAAGGATGTTTACAAAAAAAGTGACATGCTCCTGAATGATTTGTCTACCAACATGCTGTTCGACGGACCAATAAAATCTGCCGGTATGTTTTATATAAAGGCCATGAAAGGAACAAAAGCCGTGTTAATGGGATCGGGAAAGAAGCTGACCATTGAGCAACCGCTGAACGGGCTTCCGGTTGATGAGGATATGCGGGCGCTAGTGCTCGTAAATGATTCTGCAAAGGGTTGGGTTCCTCCGCCTGTTGACTCAACGGGAGTGACTGTTGACACCCTTAACTGGTCGATGACGTCCTATATTTACAGCATGTATCAGTTTAGTATGCCGGTGGACTCTGGTACATGGTCTAATAGCGATAATTATTTGTTCTTTGGAAGCATTCCGAAAACCTTAATAACATTCAGCCAACTCGATGATTATATGGAGTACTACACCAACGTGTTTTTAATCTTTAACGATGTAAATGCAATGATTCACATATATCCGGATGGAATGAATTTCCCGTATCACTTTGCTCCTCTGGGGTATGCATGCACCATGGTCGCCGTTGGTGTGAAAGAGGGTAAACTTTTTTCTGCTTTCGTTCCTTTAACAATTACCAGCAATATGATGGTTTCCTTTTCATTAACCCAAACAACCACTGGAAAATTCATGGAACAACTCAATGGATTAAATTGAGACCCGGCCTTTTGCAGGCCATAAAAATTTAGTTGTTGTTACCGGTTGGATAAACGGAATTCAGCTGATGCAAAGCGACTGTCAATAGGGGAAACAAATTTGAGACCCTTTTTCCGGTTTGAAATAGTCCTTATTATTATATTTCTTTGCATCATGTGTTACAACGTCACTTACATGGAAAAGCGGTCGGAGCGTGTATCAAAACATTATGGCATTCCGTTCAGCGAACAAATGCCGGCTTTGCAGCTTTTTCATGTCAGCGGTTTTGCACATCCCTTGTTGCCGGTTATAACAACGGAAGAACACGGGTTTATCCAGGCCTACCAATGGGGACTGATTCCCAAATGGTGCAAGGACTGGGAACAGGCCCATGACCTGCGTAACCAGACGCTGAACGCCCGAAGTGAAACCGTGTTTGAAAAAAATTCCTTCCGCTCCTCCATTAAAAGTAAACGCTGCATGGTCATCATCAACGGCTTTTTTGAGTGGTATACCAGGGGAAAATTCAAATATCCGTTTTATATCCATCTGAAAAACCGGGATTTCTTTTCCCTGGGCGGTATTTATGAATCCTGGGTAAACAGGGAAACGGGGGAAATTTTTAATACGTTTTCCATCATTACGGTAGAAGCGAATCCCCTGATGGCGAAAATTCATAATTCAAAAAAACGCATGCCCCTCATCCTTCCGGAAGAGGATGAAATGAAATGGATCGATCCGGGACTTAAGCCCGGGGAAATCAAGGCCATGATGGCACCCGTCGGCGATGACCAGATGGAAGCCTGGACGATTTCAAAGCGCATCACTGACCGGCATCTGGATAGCAATGTGCCTGAAGTGACTGAGAAATACACCTACCCGGAACTGGCCGGAATTTTTTAGTCTGAACGTAATTTTTTACCTGCTGTGAGGCTGGCATTTTGGATTAAACCGTTGTGGTATGCTTGTTTACCGGATTACTTTCCATCTCCTTTAAATTAGTTGTAAATTCGCTGTCCACGGCCTTTCCCATGTACCTCAACTGCCATTCTTATTTCAGTTTCAAATACGGCATCCTCAGCCCGGAGCAGTTACTGGAAGATGCCAGCCGGCTTGGTCATCAGCGTATAGCCCTCACGGATATAAACAACACCTCCGGCATCCTGGACTTTGCGAGGCTGTCGGGAAAACACGGCATACAGCCGGTGGTTGGAATTGACTTCCGGAACGGAAACAGGCAACTTTTTGTTGGTATTGCCCGGAATGGCAATGGATTTCTTGAACTGAACGATTACCTCTCCGGATTCCTGCATACTAAAGAAAAAATTCCGGAAACGGCTCCCGTTTTCAGGAACGCCTTCGTGATCTATCCTTTTCCGCAGGAAATACGCCGGTTGGACACCCATGAATTCATAGGCATTCGCTTATCCGACCTGAACAGGCTTGCCTTTTCCCCCTGGAGGGAAAAAATGGATAAGCTGGTGCTCCTGCAACCCGTGACGTTCCGGGACAAAAAGGATTTTAATGCACACCGCCTGCTC
Organism: uncultured Flavobacteriaceae bacterium; assembly: GCA_964458125.1. Lineage (GTDB taxonomy): Bacteria > Bacteroidota > Bacteroidia > AKYH767-A > OLB10 > CAYWHE01. The sequence goes on from CAYWHE010000161.1 coordinate 5,955, forward strand.
CGGGCCATGGATCATAATATCGTACTCAGCAAACTTCCGGTTTACGAGCAGGCCAGGCCGGATGAGATCATGCTGGAGGCCCGGCAGGTGCAAAAGTTGCTTGAAAGCATGCCTTCCCTCATTTCCAATACGGAGCGCCTGGTGGAATCCTGTTCCATCGATTTTGATTTCGGTAAGAATAAAAATAAAAAGACATTTTCAGGATCGGTCCAGGGCGATAAGGACCGGATCCGCCGGCTTTGCGATGAAAATCTGTCTTACCGTTACCCTGAAATCAACGACGTTATCCGGAACAGGGTGGAAAAGGAGATTGCAGTCATCACCGAACTCGGCTTTGCTTCCTATTTCCTGATCAACCATGAAATCATCAGCTATGCGAGGTATAAAAATTATTTTTACGTAGGCCGGGGAAGCGGGGCCAACAGCATGGTGGCTTACCTCCTTCGCATCACCGATGTGGACCCGGTTGACCTGGATCTTTATTTTGAGCGTTTCATCAACCCGTACCGTACCAGTCCGCCCGATTTTGACCTGGACTTTTCATGGAAGGACAGGGATGACGTCATCCGGCATATTTTTGAAGTCAACGATCCTGCCCATACCGCCCAGCTGGCCACCTACAGCACGTTCCAGGATCATGCCGTGTTGCGGGAACTGGGAAAGGTATTCGGTTTGCCCAAGAGTGAAATCGATGCCCTTTTGGAGAACGGCAAGCATCCGTCCACTCCTGATCATATCTCCCGCCTGATCGACACCTATGCCCGGCATTTATATAATTTTCCATCTCACCTGAGCATTCATGCCGGTGGCATTCTGATCTCCGAAGAGCCCATTCACCGGTATTCGGCCACCACGATTCCGCCCAAGGGATTTCCGCTGGTGCAGTTCAGCATGCTGGAAGCCGAAGACGTGGGGTTGTATAAATTTGATATCCTGAGCCAGCGGGGCCTTGGACATATCCGTGATACGGTGGATATCGTCCGGGAAAACCACGGAACGGAGATTGACATCCATGATGTGAAGAAATTCAAACAGGATGTGCGGGTGAAGCAACGGCTTAAGGAAGCCCGCTGCATGGGTTGCTTTTATATTGAATCGCCGGCCATGCGCATGCTGCTGAAAAAACTGGAAGTGGATCATTACCTGGGCCTGGTGGCTGCCAGTTCCATCATCCGTCCCGGTGTTTCCTCCTCGGGTATGATGAAAGAATACATCCTCCGTTTCCGGGGCATGAAACCCTCCTATGAAACACCCAAAGCCATCTATGAAATTTTGCAGGATACGTATGGCGTGATGGTTTACCAGGAAGATGTGATCAAGGTGGCGCACTATTTTGCCGGCCTTACCCTCGGTGAAGCCGACATGCTGCGCCGGGGTATGAGCGGGAAATACCGCGGACGGGCGGAGTTTGAAAAGGTACGTGAAAAATTCTTCAGCAACTGCATGGAGAGGAAATACCCGGACGCCATGGTGAAGGAGGTCTGGAGGCAGATTGAAAGTTTTGCCGGGTACGCCTTTTCAAAAGGACACAGCGCTTCGTATGCCGTTGAGAGTTATCAGAGCCTGTATGTCAAAACGTATTACCCGCTCGAGCATATGACGGCCGTCATCAACAATTTCGGCGGTTTTTACCGGACCGAGTTTTACATTCACGAAGCCCGCATGAACGGGGCCCGGGTGGAGGCGCCGGACATCAATGAAAGCGAATACCTGACCCGGATAACCGGTAAAACAATTTTCCTTGGTTTTATCCTGGTTGCCGGGCTGGAACAAAAAACAGCCGAAACGCTGCTGTCGGCCAGAAAATCGGAAGGACCCTTTACCAGCCTGGAGAACCTGATGAAGCGTATCAGCATATCGGTGGAGCAGCTCCGTATCCTGATCCGGGTAGGGGCTCTGCGCTTCACTGGTCGTACCAAAAAGCAGCTGCTTTGGGATATTTATGCCGTCCTGGGACCGGAGAAAAAATCCGTGGCGGGAAAGGAGCTCTTTGAAGTCAGCGCCAAACCCTATCAGCTGCCTTCGCTCCGCCATACCTTCATGGATGATGCCTACGACCAGCTGGAACTGCTGGGTTTTCCGTTGTGTTCACCCTTCAGCATGCTGAAACCCGGTCAGGTTGCCGAACCTGTGCGGCGGGCCGCCGACCTGGCAACGTACCACAAAAGGGAAATAACCATTACCGGTTATTTGGTAACGGTGAAGTATACGAGAACAAAATACCGCGAAACCATGATGTTCGGAACCTTTCTCGACAGCGAAGGAATGTTTTTTGATACCACCCATTTCCCAAAAGTCACGGAAGCTTTTCCGTTCCGTGGACGCGGTTGTTATCGCATTCGCGGCAGGGTGGCGGAGGAGTTCGGGTTTTACAGCCTGGATGTAATCGAAATGCATCGGTTGGAATACAGGCAGCGATATGATGAGTGAAAACGGATAAATGATTTTGGTTGCTGCCGATGCATACTTTTGACATCGCCGGATCTTCATTTTCCCATCTGAACCTTGTCCCCGGAACGGAAATTGCCTGCCGGTGCGGCAAAAGTAAAATCATACCCGGTCTCGAGCCTCACCACATCACAGCCGCTCCGGCAGCACCTTATTTATGCTATTCGGACCAGCGTCAGGGTTTGAGTTCTTATAACTCCGTTACCCGCTAATCCCGGCCTGACCGGAAGGCAGACGGGCCCTGAAGGAGCGACCCGCAAAGGGCTTAATTGCATTTCCTCATCTCCCCACCACCACCTTTGCCGCCCCTTCATATCCTTTATTTCCCGTTGAAGATACCTTTACGAAGTAAACGCCATTGGGTAAATCGCTGCAATCAACCTGCAAATACCCGAAATACCCATACAGGTTTTTTTTCATTACCGGCTCTCCAAGGGTATTGTATACCGTGGCTGTGGTATTCATGCTGTAGGGTAAGGTATAATTTGGATAAAATGTATGTTGTGCCGGGTTGGGGTTGATGCGTATAGGGATGTTGTGGTTTTTTATTTCTGCTACTGGTGTGAGGCTGTCGCAGGGTGAGCCGGGGATGGAGCCGGGGAAGTAGTTGGGGTGAACAGAGATGTGTTGAAAAAAGGCATAAAATAAGTTGTACATATTACTCAGGTTAGTTCGTGAAAATTCATCTCGAAGTTTCAAACAAGATATTTCCCAGGCTACCTACAACGGATACAGTAATGTTAATCGAGGTTTGTTTATAGGCTATAAATTGTATGCAATTATATGGGTAGATGGAGTGGTCCAGCAAAGCGGAATTGAACCCTGAAATGTATAGGATATCAACTTTTTAAAGCAGGCTGAATTTGATAATTATGAAACGAAACTTATTGGAGA
>CAYWHE010000162.1:0-9296 GCA_964458125.1 uncultured Flavobacteriaceae bacterium
TGGAATAAAAGAAGAAGGCAAGGACTGAAATAAAATAAATCATGAATCCCGCAAAGTAGGTGAAATTCCATTCCCGGATAAAATGCCTGATTACAAAAATCAGGAAGACCGAAAAAAAGGAGATGAGCAAAAACACAACGGCTACCATTTTATCCGACAGCCCCATGTAGGCCAGGCTGTGTGTCGTATGATCCTTGCCTCCTTTAAACGGTGAATTGCCCATGGAAAGCCTGTTGATGACAACTACAGTGGTATCGATGATGGGCAGGATGAAAGCCAGCATAGCGATAGTCATCTGCCTGGTCTGAGACAGGGGGGTAACAGGATAAGCATCATTCCAGAAATAGATGATACCCATATAGGCCAGAAATACGCCCAAAAACTGGCTTCCGGTATCACCCATGTACATTTTGGATGGATTCCAGTTATAGTATAAAAATCCGATCAGGGAAGACAGCACACCAACCAGTATGATCAGGTGAATATTGGTGTAATCCCTGTTCAGGAGTATGATCAGCATGGCACCTTCCACCACGGCAATGGAAATGATGGTGGTTATGCCGTCCATGTTGTCGAGCAGGTTGACGGAATTCATCGTGCCAACCACCCAGAATACAGTCAGCAGGTAATTCAGATATAGATTGGAAAACAGGTTGATGTATATTCCCGAAACCACCAGTATGGCGCTGCAGGAAAGCTGAACAAAAAATTTAAGCAGGGGTTTGGTATTATAGGCATCATCGGCAAGCCCGATCAGGAATCCAAGGGCCATGGATAAGAGTAGGCCCACAAACTGTGCATTATGCAGCACATGCTGGGGGTTGAAGAAAAAGGAATAACTGGCAACAGAAATAAGAAAGATGATATAAAAGGAAATTCCTCCCATGGCTGGTTTGGAAAGTGCACCCCAGCGGATAATGGTATCATCCTGGTAATTTTTTATGCCCAGGGTTTTGGAAAAACGCAGGAACAAACTATTGATTAAAAACGAAAAAATAACGGTCAGAAAAAAAAAGGAAGAGTATACAATGGAATAATAATTCTTATCAATAAAATTGTCCATTCATTCAAACCGTTAAATCCTTCCGCAAAGGAATTAAAATAAATTGATTAAATCCTTAAAACTTCCAAGTAAAAGGTCCTTGGGGGAAACCCGGGGATTCTTTACTCCCCAGTCAATGTTTAATGCAGGATCATTCCAGATAATGCCGCTTTCCGAGGGCTGGTGATAGACCTGGGTGCACTTATAGAGAAACACTGTTTCATCTTCCAGGGACAGGAAGCCATGGGCAAATCCGGGTGGAATCCAGAGCATCAGTTTGTTGGAAGCACTGAGTTCAACAGAAAAGACCTTTCCATAAAATGCTGACGATTTCCGGATATCCACCACCACATCCAAAACAGCTCCATTCGCCACCCTGACCAGTTTTCCCTGCTCATAGGGCGGATTTTGAAAATGCAGTCCCCGGAGAACGTATTTCGATGAAAGGGATTCGTTATCCTGCTTAAAATATTCGGAAATACCGGCTGCTCTAAAAACTTCTTCATTATAGGATTCAAAAAAGTAACCCCGCTCATCACTAAATATCTTTGGATCAATCAGCACAGGGCCATTCTGGTAAACTACTTTAAAATTCATCTGCTGTTAAAGAAATAATTTAATTTTTAGAAAACAGGCCCTTTATATAATGAAATAAGCCGGTTGGTTTGCTGTCTTCCTCATAATAACCATATCCGTAACCATACCCGTAGCCGTATCCATAACCATAACTGTATCCGTAACCATAGCCATATTTCAGTTTGGCCATTTCAACGCCGTTGAGAATCACACTAAGTTTGGAAACCTTACTTTCATACAGCAGCTTATTGATGTTATGGATGAAAACTTTTTTGGAATAATTGGCCCTCAGGATATAAATGGGATAATCCACCTTTTGAATAACGGGAATACCATCGCTCACAATTCCGACCGGAGGGGTATCAATAATGATGATGTCATAACGGGTTTTCAGATAGGTCACCAGTTCATCCATTCGTTTATTGATAATTAACTCGGACGGATTTGGGGGTATGGGTCCTGCTGTAATAAAATCGAGGTTTTCAAGGGAACTCTTAATCAGGCAGTCCTCCGGCTTATCCTTCCCGATCAGGATGGTACTCATGCCATGGTTATTTTCCACGTTAAAACCAAGGTGAATTTTAGGTTTCCGCATGTCAAGATCCAGGATGACCACCTTTTTCCCCGAGAAGGCAATAACACCGGCCAGGTTGATGGCATTAAAGGTTTTGCCTTCACTTGAAATGGTAGAGGTTACCGCCAGTACTTTTGGTCCTTCTTCATTGGAGATAAACTGCAGGTTCGTACGGATGGACCGGAATGCTTCTGAAATAACCGATTTTGGATTTTTATCCACCAGTAACTGGGAAATGGGAATCTCCCTTTTATATTTGGGTATGATGCCCAGCAGGGAAGCGTCGGTATATTGTTCAATTTCCTCCAGGGAAGTCAGTTCATTGTAAAACAGGTACCGTACTACAATGAGAAAAAAACTGCATAAAAATCCCATCATTAAACTGGCGCTGATTACCAGGGGCCTGTTGGGAAATACCGGGGACGATGTGGGGTTGGCTGATTCCAGGATCAGGTTCTTGGGCACGAACCCTGCACGTGTAATGGAGAATTCGGCTTTTCGCTCGAGAAGCGTGGAATAAAAACGCTGATTGATATCGAATACACGCAGCAAGCGATCAAATTCAGCTTCCTTGGTTGGCAGGGAATTAAAAACCAGATCGAATTCAGCTGTCCGTCTTTCAACTGATTTAATTTTTTCCTTCAGGCTGTTTTCTATATTGACAATTGACCGTTCAAGAATTTCCCTTTGACGCTGTAATTCCGCTTCCTTGGTTTTATACATATCACTTTCGGGAGTCGTCTGAATGGAAAGTATATCCCGTTCATTTAAAAGTTTCTGCAAATCAAGTAACTGCTGGTAGATGATCCCTTCATTAAATTTTCCAATGAGACCCAGGATTAAAGTGCTGACTTCCTGTTTGGCCAAAATATCATTTTTCAGCTTCGAAACAAGGGTCAATTCTATTTCGAGATCCAACTTCTCATTTTTTAACCCTCGTGTCTTTTCCAGGACATCGGTCATCAGGTTACTCGGGGAATTGATTTTGTTTTCACGTTTAAATTCTTCAATGGAGCCCTCCGAGCCACTGAGGTCCTTATCGATCTGGGCAATCGTTTTATCAATAAATTGCAATACGGTATCCGCTACCTCGGCACTTTTCTGTACATCATAATTGATAAACTCTGCAGCAATGGTATTGACAATATCGGCTGCCTTAAATGAATTTTTATCCTTGTATTTTAACGAAATGGTTTTTGCATCCGTATTTAATGGCGCTACGGTCAGGTTTCTGGAACAGTCGTAAGCCAGGTCAACCACCCGGTTGATGACGAAGTAATAAGCATCCGTTTTAAATTTTTTTTGCTGCCCTTCAATGCTCCTGTAATTGTTGATGGTCAGCCTGATTTTGGCTTCCGGTATACTTTCCCAGCGCCCGATTTTAAAGGCATTCGATTTTCGCTGACCATTTGTACCGGTATAGCTTAATTCATAGTTGAACTCATCAGTAAAATCTACAAAAAAATGGGTTCCGTAGAGGTGTGAATCAACCGGTAAAAACTCGACATGGAAAGGGCTGCTGGTGTATAATTCAAATTCAAGAAAGGATCCCTTGGAATAGTAACTGACATTAAGCGGCAATTTTGCCAAAGACCTTTCTGCAATAATTCTTGACCGGATCAATTCCATGTCTCCGGCCATCTGATTGACATTCAGTTCGGCGAAGCCCCGGTTATTCAGTGCAAGAATTTTATTGGCTTCATTGTCCGTGGAAAGCTTAATAACCGCATTAACCTCGTAAACCGGCGGGGTATAACGCAGGTACAGGTATGCTGAAATAAATGACAGTGCAAGGAAGAAAAGAAGCCAGGAAAAATTTTTCTTGGCAATGGTAACAAAAAGCTTAAAATCAAACTCCTCGTTGAGAGGTGTTATTTTTTTTTGGGGCATTCCTATCTGTTGAGTGTAACAATAATGTTATAGATAACCAGTGCACTTGTTAAAAGTCCGATAATCGGGGTTATCTGAGCTAACAGGTTTTGTGCCACATTCGGAACAGGTTCCACATAAATAATATCATTCGCCTGTAACATGAGGTTGCTTTGTTTCAGCCCCTCCACGGTAGACAGGTCAATCAATTGAATCTGAGGATTCCTGAGATCACCCCGGATCAGTTTGATTTTCCATGCTTTCCCGGTAGGGGTTATCCCGCCGGCATTAGCCAGGGCTTCAATCAGAGTCGTATTTTCATTTTCAAGGGTTACGACTCTCCCGCTGCCGCCTGCACCAGGAAAAATCAGCACCCTCCTGTTGACCACCTTCAACTGAACAAAAGGCTTCTGGTAATAGGTTGAATACTGCGCTTCCAGCATTTTTTCAGCCTCCTTGACGGTCATATCCTTAATTTTTATCCTGCCAAGTATGGGTAATTTTACGAAACCATCCAGTTCAACCAGGTATTTTGTCGGACTCTGGGTACCCGTTAACCCTACCCCTCCTGCTGAGGTTGCCGTTACGGCCGTTTGATCGATCAGGTTAAATCCGTCACGTGAATAAACATTGAATTGCAGAAAATCATTGGGAGCTATTTTATATTCTATGTTTGAAAGAGTCTGATCAATCTGGTAATCATAGCCTTTCTGTGTCCTGAACATAACACTCGGATTCAGACTTCTGCATCCCACCAGGGAGAAAACCAAAAAAAGTATGGAATATTTTCGCATCGATATTTTAAATTTTGAACAAAATTAGATAAATTATTGAATTTGAATTTTAAACGTCTTCTTTAAGTTAAATTATTTGTAATCAATTAAATGCAATAAGATTAAAAAGCTATTGGTAAAAACCTGGTTTTACCAGGCACTCCAATTTCAAGCGCCGGAAGCGGAAATTTAATGAAGCCGAAAGCATAAAGCACAGTTTTCAGCATTTTGGATTTCGATTTAATCCTGTAAAGGTCTATATCGGGTGCCAGGTAAATCTGACGGTAACGTTTATAGGGATAATACGGTGATATGAGCAGGTCATCCGTCATCCCTTCCGCACCATAGCCCGCTGCGATGCCCAGCCATTTTGGGAACCGGCTGCCGGAGGGTAAAAAGGAGGCAATATTCAGTGACAGCCAATAGGTTTGTCCGTTATAATCCTTGAACATATTTTCGACCAGGCTGTTGCCGAGCAGATCTGGTCTGAGCCGGGCATATTTGGTTTGATGAAACGAGTATTTAAACTGAACCCGCTGCTCATTCCATGCAAGTTCCTGGGAAATTAATAATGCCGATCCAAGTGTATTGGCTGCCACATCGCCCCAGGAAAATCCCCATGTAGGGGAAATACCATCAAAAATTTCAATTGAAGTTTGAAAAAAGGCGCCCAGCATACCTCCGTACCAGATCGCCTTCCTGCGTTTCATGCCTGTCCAGTTGAACAGGCTGATCCCCATTCTTCCTACATAGTAAGCACTTCCAACATGTCCGGCTTTATCCATCTGCAACCACTCCTCATTGTCGTTAAAGGCATGAAACTGCCTGAGGGGATAATCGCTGTACCAAAGCTGGTAGAGGCCGGCCATGGAGGCGGCATAAACCACACCGGTACCGAGGGCAACGGCTGTAAACCGCCTGGAATTATAGCTTGAATCAGCACTGAAAAAACTCCTGTTTTGCGCATTGGACACGGGATTCATAAAGGCCAGAAACACCAATCCCTGCAACAGGATTGCGCGGGTGTAAAAAACAAAAATCCTGCTGCTGCACCAGCAACAGGATGAGTTCTTTTTCATATGGCTGTCGGTTTTTATTCCCGGTTTCAATTCGAATGAAGAAGGGTGATTTCACCGGCCTTCAGAATGGCAAATGCCGCATCCTGCGTGGATGATTCGGCATAGGTGCGCAAAACAGGCTCTGTACCGGAAGCCCGAATCATCAACCAATCCCCGTTTTCAAAAAAGTATTTAAAACCGTCCAGGTCTTCCACCCGGGAAACCTTGTATTTTCCAAATGAGTTGTATTTACCGGATTTGCAGTTTTCAAGAACCTTTTGCTTAATGTCTTCCCGGATGTGCAGATCGGAGCGTTCAAACGAGAACGGACCCACGATTTCATATACTTCCTGAATCAGTTCCCGGAGGCTCTTGCCCGATTTGGCCATGAATTCCCAGATAACCATGCCCATCCAGACCCCATCCCGTTCAGGAATATGCCCTTTGATGGCTATACCACCTGATTCCTCACCGCCCAGCAACACATCTTCCTTTATCATGATTTCACAAATATATTTAAAACCGATTTTAACAGTTTCGATGGGAATGCCATAATGCCTGCACAATTTTTCAACCTTGGGTGTGGTGGAAAAGGCCGAACAGACCTTGCCCCTCATCCCTTTATACTTATACAGGTAATGGATCAACAGGAGGATAATATGATGGGAATCGACAAAATTGCCCTGGTCGTCATAAAGCCCTATCCTGTCTGCATCTCCATCCGTTACCAGGCCACAGGCGATGCTGCCGTCGGTCTTGATCAGCGCTGAAAATTCACCCAGGTTTTTATGAATAGGTTCCGGTGCTTGTCCCATAAAGGAAGGGTTGTAATCGCAATGAAGCATGGTGATTTCAGGAAATAAACGTTTCATCACATTTTGTCCGGCCCCATACATAGCATCATAGGCAAAACGTAGATTGGATTTTTTAATGGACTCCAGATCAAAATTAGCCCTGACATGATCACAATAGATGGTTTCCAGGTCTATTTCAACCAGGGTTCCGTTTTTGACAAATTCTTCCAGGTTAACCGAATTGATATCCATGGTTGGTTTATTTCCGATGATGGATTCAATTTCAGCAACATGGGAAGGAAGCAGCGGGCCTCCATAAGGCCCCTTCAATTTAAAACCATTGTATTCCGGCGGATTGTGACTGGCGGTTATGATGATTCCCAGGTCGGCCTTCTGCCTGACGGTTCCAAGAGAAATCATGGGGGTGGAAACAAATCCTTTGGCGCAGGCCGTTTTAATTCCTCTTGCGCACATCACTCTGGCAATAGCATCCACAAATAACCCGCCAGCAAAACGACAGTCATGCCCGAGTACTATGGATGGCGATGGATTTCGCTTCAACAGCCATTCGGCCGTTGCCTCCGCCACTCGAACTACATTATCAACGGTAAAGTCCTTGGCAATAATGGCTCTCCAGCCATCCGTTCCGAATTTAATTTCACTCATTTTCTGATATTCCGTTAAATTGATTTGATTAAAAGTCCTTCACATATTCCGTAAGTCTTTTCCAGTCCATATTCACCAGTGCTTTATAATATAAAAAAGCCTCAGTCCTGGGAATTTTCTGAGCATTGATCTGACAGATGATGATAGCATATTTTTTAAAACGTATAAAATCCTGGATGGATACATCCCCTACAGAAATATCCAGCCTGGCAATATCTTTGGCCGGCATGGGGTTCAGTGCGGAGTCATTGACAAAAATCTGAAGATTACGGGCCTCCGTAATAATGGTATCCCGTGTTTTTTTCCAGATTTCGGTAATTTCCAGCCTGGTTACCTTCAACTTGTTTTTCTGGTAATAACTTAAAATCCTGTCCCCGCCAAGGTTATAAAAGACTTCCTGGTTTTCGGTGAGGTAATTTTCAACAGCGTTAATCAGTTTATTCCCGTTTTCCGTCCTGGCATCCTTGATAGAGGTATTTGTTTCTACCTGGTAGATGATCAGTTTGTCGGGATCTGAAAACTGGAAGGTAGCCTCGTTAAAACGCAGGTTTCCAATAAAATCCCTCTTTATCTTATTCGATTCGGCCACATCCCTGATCACCTTTCCGCTAAACTGAATGATATTGTAATTATAGGTTTTATTGTTCACATAGGTGGCAAATGAAGCGTAATAATCCCCATTGGCATTGGTGTTGATCCGGGTACGCATAAACAGGTCGCGAACGGATGAATATTCCACAAATCCATAGGCGACATCTTCTCCGGCCTGGTTTTTATTGCTGAAATTAAATCCTAATGTGTTAGCAGACAACAATTTCCTGTTACTTTGCCAAAGTTCATAAATATAAATGATACCCTGGTCAACAAAACGGGTGCCGGTGCTTTTTTCAAGTTCCATCAGGGTCAGCCCGGTGATCTGAATTTCTTTGGAAGGGGAATCCCATAATTTCACCCGGTTTTCAATAATTTCCTTATACAGCAAGGCAGTCACCTGCTCAACAAAATTGCATCCATTGGTGTCGGCCTGTTCGCTTCGAGAAAGTCTCAATAAAACAGGCACTTCAGAAGCCAATCCCTGTATGGAAGCCAGCAGGAAGAAACTGCCTGATAATATGGTCGTGGATAGCCTGTTCATTTCAGAAGGAAGGGTGCAAATTTACTAAAAGGGCGTTACGAAAAGTCAGGAACGTATGTTGCGCCTGTTGAGTTCTTTTTGAAACCGCCTGGCATTAATCAGGTGAGCAGCATAATCCCTGGCGAAAGCATGATAGCCTGAGAAATCATCCCTGGCACAGAAAAAAAGATAGGAATGCCTGCTGTAATTGAGGACGGCCTGGATGGAGGACGGGGAAGGTACGCATATCGGTCCCGGGGGCAGCCCTTCATGGATATAGGTGTTGTAAGGAGAATCAATAGTTTTGTGTTCATTTAATACCCTTCTGACCGTAAAATCACCCAAGGCAAATACCAGGGTGGGATCTGCCTCCAGTTTCCAGCCTTTCTTATAACGGTTCAAATAAACTCCTGCAATCAGTGGCTTTTCATCGTTCCTGGTTGTTTCCTTTTCAACAATGGATGCGAGCACTGAGATCTGGACAGGGCTTAATCCGACTTCCTTTGCCAATGCCATCCGTTCAGGTGTCCAGAATTTATCGTATTCTCTTTTCATCCTTTCAAAAAATTGCTCTGCCGAAGTGTTCCAGTAAAATTCGTAAGTATTGGGAATAAAGATTACAGGGATCGTTTCAGTTGTAAATCCGGATTTCTTCAGGAAAGAAGGGTTGTTCAACAGGTTGCAGAGGGCAAAGGAGTCGGCCTCCAGGTAAGACCCCACCACCCCGCATAATTCAGAAATAGTCCGGATATTGTTGAAGGTAACCTGCACCGGCACCTGCTTCCCGGATCTCAGCAGGGTGATGAGTTCCTTATTGCTCATCCCGGATT
>CAYWHE010000163.1:0-9287 GCA_964458125.1 uncultured Flavobacteriaceae bacterium
CAATCCGGTTAACTGGCATCCATGGAAGGAGGAAGTGCTTCAAAGGGCAAAGGATGAGAACAAGCTGCTCCTGATCAGCATCGGTTACTCGGCCTGCCACTGGTGTCATGTGATGGAAAGGGAATGTTTTGAAGACGGGGAAACTGCCCTGCTGATGAACAGGCATTTTATCAACATCAAGGTAGACCGGGAGGAGCGTCCGGATATTGACCAGGTTTATATGAACGCCGTTCAGCTGATGACGGGCAGCGGGGGGTGGCCTTTGAACTGCATCACCCTGCCCGATGGACGGCCCTTGTTTGGCGGTACCTACTTTCCGCGTGAACGATGGAAGCAGACCTTGCTCCAGGTTGCCGAATTCTACCGCCGTGAACCCGCAAAATGCTGGGAGTATGCTGCGGAAATCACAACGGCAGCAGGAAGACCGGCACCGCTGATCCCGGTGACTGATGAGCTTCACTTCGAGGTTAACCTGGCACATGAAATCTATCAGAACTGGCAGATTTATTTTGACAGAAAAGAAGGAGGACCAAACCGGGCTCCAAAATTCCCATTACCCAATAATCTTCAGTTCCTGCTTCGATATGGTTATCATACTGCTGATAAGTCGTGTCTGGATTATGTTTACCTGACGCTTACAAAAATGGCCTATGGAGGAATCTATGACCAGTTGGGCGGAGGATTTTGCCGTTATTCTACCGATAGCTACTGGAAAGTTCCGCATTTTGAAAAGATGCTGTACGACAATGCGCAGCTCATCAGCATATATGCGCAGGCTTATCAGCACTCCGGTATTCAATTATTCAGAGAAGTGGTGTCTGGAACCATCGGTTTTCTGGAACGCGAAATGAAGCATGAAAACGGAGGCTTTTATGCGGCCCTTGATGCCGACAGCGAAGGTGTTGAAGGCCGTTATTATGTCTGGCAGGCGCAGGAGCTGGAATCATTGCTGGGAGATCGCTTTCCGCTTTTTGCAGCTTATTTCAACGTGAACCAGGAGGGTTTGTGGGAACACGGATACTATATCCTTCTACGTAAAAAACAGGATGAGGAGGTATTTTCGGCTTTTGGGCTTTCTTCCGAAAATGGAAACCGGCTCATCGGCGAATGCAGGAAAATACTCATGGATGCGCGTTCGCGCCGGATTCGTCCCGGATTGGATGATAAACTGATGGTTTCATGGAACACCTGTATGATCAAAGCTTTTGTAGATGCCTACCATGCATGGGGAGATGAATCCTTTCTGCGGAAAGCCGCTGACCTGGCCAGATTCATTCTCGAAACCTGCTCGCGTCCGGATGGGGGATTATGGCATTCCTGGCAAAAGGGTGAAACGAAAATCAATGGATTCCTCGATGACTATTCCTTTTTGATTGAAGCGCTGATGGAATTGTATTCGGCAAGTTCAGAAGTTAAATTCCTGGAGGAGAGTCACAGACTTGCCGCATACGCCATCCAATATTTTAATTCCGGAAAAAACGGATATTTTTATTATACCTCCTCACTCGACCAGGCCTTGTATAACCGCAATTGTGAACTGGAGGATCATGTCATGCCATCTTCTAATTCATCCATGGCAAAAGCGCTGTTCAGACTGGGGCATTTTTTCCCGGATTCAGGTTACAGGAAAAAGGCATCGCAACTGTTATCCGGAATTCTGCAGAAGGCGGTATCCTACGGATCATCTTATTCCAACTGGGGCCTTTTATTGATCGATCATGTTTTTCCCTTTTATGAAATCGTGATCACCGGCAATAAATCCCGTTCCATGGCCAAACGGATTTCGGAAAAATATCTTCCCAACAAACTTCTTTCCTTTTCGGAAACAATAAGTGAGCTGGAAATATTTGAGGGTAGATTTATTGAAGGCAGGACCCTGGCCTATGTTTGTGAAAACCAGGTTTGTTTTCCGCCGGTTGAAAGCGAGAGAGGGGTATATGATTTATTGAATTATAATTTGCAATCGGGTCAAAATAACAGCGAAGATTCCCATTAGCCGGATCTGAATTGGAAATTATTCCGATTCTCCATGTTACACTCAAGCCGGTTATTTCCTGTGTTCCAACGGGGTGAATGGTTCTATAGGCCTCCTGATAGCCGTTTCAACCGCCCGACTGGTCAGGTAAACAAAGCCTGATTCAGGTGTTGATGGCATTGGATCATCCTCGTGAACGGGCTGAATTTGCGTGGAAGCAGGCCATTGTTAGAAATTTTTTTTCTTTTGTTAATAACTATTTTCCATCCATAATTTTGGTTCTCTGGTTTACAATCGGGAACAACAATTGCTTCTTTTGGATTGTGTACAGATTTCTTTCCCTGCCGGAAGGATTCATTTACCCTGAAAAAATGGCTGTTCGCTTAAAATTTTTAATGGTTTGAAAAATCAGGTAGTTTTCATTTTTCAAATAAAAACTGATTTTAAAAAGTTGAAAAAAAATAAAATGACCCGAAAATTCAGGCAATCATCTGCGGCTGCGATTGAAATGCCAGCCTGCAATTAACTTTATCATTTGGAGACCGCCTTTTTTTATATTTTTGTTTCGAAACCTTGGAATTTGTTTCATAAGTCCTGCTCCGGTTATCAAGTCATTTTAATTTCCGGATCAGATTTTAAAAGGCGCCGGTTCCCTTTGGGAATCTGACAGCCTGATCACCTGCTGAAGGTGTTTGGAAATGCCGGATGTCAGGGTTTTTATCCATAAGATTTTGAAACCTTTTCCGGGGGGAAATCGTAATGTTTAAGTAAAACTATTGAATTGATACAGGAAATTGGAAAAGCCGTTTAAACCAGTTGATTTTGACCCTTTTGCGGAAATCGAACAACCCGTATTAGTACCTACCACCGAACCTCAGCGGGAAATCTGGACCTCTGTAAAATTAGGAGGGGATCCGGCCAATTGCGCCTATAATGAATCCGTTTCCATCAGGCTGAAAGGTCATTTGGATTACGTTACCCTCATTCAGGCGGTGAATAGCGTGGTGGCCAGGCATGACGCGCTTCGGGCAACATTTTCCAATGATGGCACCTTTATGCAGATTGGAAACAGACTCACGCTGGAATTGCCTCTGATTGATTTCTCTTCTTCATCTGCTGTGGATGAGGAAGTGAATAAATGGCTGAAAGAGGAAGTGGAAACTCCCTTTTCCCTCGAAAATGGTCCTTTGCTGCGTGTAAATGTGCTGAAGGTTACACCCCATGAACATTTGCTTACCATCACCGCTCATCATATCATTTGTGACGGATGGTCCATCAGTTTGATCATGCAGGACATGGCCGGATTTTACAATGCATCCGCCTCAGGAAAACCGTATGTGAAGGAGCAGGAGAACCAATTCAGCGCCTATGCGCTGGAGGAAAAAAAGAAAATGAAGGGTCATGAACAGGACCGAGACGAAAAATTCTGGCTAAAGCAATACGAAGGATTTTCCCAGACATTGGAACTGCCATTGGATAAACCCAGACCCGCTGTACGCACCTTCAATGCCAGACGGATCGATGTTGAGTTTGATAAATCAGTGATTGACAAGGTCAAACTTATTGGGGCCAAAGCAGGTTGCAGCCTGGTGAATACACTCACAGTCGCATTTGAAGTTTTTTTACACAGGATAACCGGAAGTGAAGACCTGGTTCTGGGAGTACCTGCCGCTGGTCAGTCTGTTTCCGGGCGTTATGACCTGGTCGGGCACTGTGTCAATCTATTGCCCCTGAAAAGCAAAATTTCTTCCCGGTTAACATTTCTCGACCATTTACGTAATCGAAAAAAGGAAATCCTGGATGCTTTCGATCACCAGGAGTATACCTTCGGCAGCCTGGTTAAAAAGCTTACGCTTCCCCGTGATCCGGGCAGGATTCCACTTGTTCCGGTCATCATAAATGTGGATACAGGCGTTTTTGACGGGGTCCGGTTCAACGGATTGGAAAGTTCTTTTATTTCCAATCCAAGGTGTTTTGAAAATTTTGAGATATTCATCAATGCCGCCAATTACCAGGGCAGATTTATTGTTGAATGTACGTTTAATACGGACCTTTTTGATGAGGAGGTGATGCTTTTCCGGATGCGTGAATTCAACCAGCTGCTCACTTCCATTGCCGGCAATCCCGATGAATTCATTGACAAGCTGGACCTCCTGACTCCTGAAGAAAAAGAATTGTTTCTTGTAAAGCTTAATCAGACAAAAGCAGACTATGCCTCCGGAAAAAGCATTCAGGCTCTTTTTGAAGAACAGGTCAGGCTAAGTGGAAATAAAAGAGCGGTTGTGGCCGGCAATCAGACGCTCACTTACGAAGAATTGAACAGGCGTGTAAATATCCTGGCCAACCAGTTAATGATTCTTGGGGCAGGCCCCGGTAGCATCATCGCTCTATGCACGGAGAGGAATGCCGATATGGTGGTGTCCTTGATGGCCATTTTAAAGTCAGGGGCTGCTTATTTACCCATGGATCCGGCCTTTCCGGCCGATCGTCTGCAGTATATGATGGATGATGCCGGGGTTGCCCTCCTGATTTCCAGTTCGGAAATGGTTCAGAAACTGAAACCAAGAACCGATAAGGTGTTTATACTGGACGGAGATTGGACGGATAAAACCTCAAAGAATGACTCAAATCCGGTTCTGTCGCATGAGCCTTCCGGACTTGCCTATATTATTTATACTTCCGGTTCCACCGGCAAACCCAAAGGTGTTCAGGTGCATCACCAGGCGGTGGTGAACCTGCTGAGTCATTTTCAACGTGAATTAAAGGTTGGAAAGGAAGATAATCTCCTGGCGGTTACCACCATTTCTTTCGATATTGCCGGATTGGAAATATATCTTCCTCTTATTTCCGGTGCAACGCTGACCCTGGCAACAAAGGAAACGGTATCTGATGCCTCCAGGTTGCTTGAAAAAGTCGGCGATCCATCCATAACCATCTTGCAGGCCACACCGGTGTCATGGAGAATGCTGGTGTCCTCGGGATGGAATGGTCGGGAGAACCTGAAGGTTTTATGCGGAGGGGAGGCGCTCGGAGCGGACTTGGCCATGCAGCTTACGCAGCGCTGCCATACCCTCTGGAATGTATACGGCCCGACTGAAACCACCATCTGGAGTACAGCCTGCCAGCTGAAACCGGGTGAAGTGATTTCCACGCCTTACGCCAGTATCGGAAAACCGATTTCCAACACCAGTGTATACGTGCTGGATAAAAATATGCAGCCCGTACCGGTCGGAGTCTCCGGTGAACTTCATATCGGGGGCGATGGCGTCAGCCTTGGTTACCGGAACCGGCCGGAACTTAATGCCGAAAGATTCATTCCCAATCCGTTTGCCGCTGCAACCGGAGCTAAGCTTTATAAGACCGGTGACCTGGTCCGTTACCGGCTGGATGGAAACCTGGAATATATCAACCGTTTGGATAACCAGGTCAAGGTTCGGGGATACAGGATTGAACTGGGTGAAATTGAAACCATTCTGGCGGCGCACCCGTCGGTGAATGCAAACGTAACCATTATACGAAAGGATGCAAGCGGGGAGAACAGGTTGCTGGCCTATTTTATTGCGAATGCCGAAAGGCCAGTGACAACAGGGAAACTGAAAAATTTCCTCCAGGAACAATTACCCGAATATATGGTGCCATCGGTCATCACGGAGGTCAGGGAGTTCCCGCTGACCCCAAACGGAAAACTGGACAGGAATGCCTTGCCAGATCCGGAAATGCAGACGACCGATACCCGGACATTTATTCCATCGCGTACGCCAAATGAAAATTTGCTGGCCAGCATCTGGTCTGAAATTCTGGGATTGAGCCGGATCAGTATGAAGGATGATTTCTTTCAGCTCGGTGGGCATTCCCTCCTGGCCGTAAAATTGATGATGGAAATAGAAAAGCACAGGGGACTAAAACTTCCGCTGGCCATCCTGTTTACCAACTCAACTATTGAAAAGCTTGCGCGCATCATGGATGCAGAAGTAAGCAACCAGGTCTGGCATTCCATCGTACCCATAAAAACGAATGGCCACCGGCATCCGCTTTATTTCGGTCATGGTGTGAGCGGAAATGTATTTAAATATCACGCGCTCTCCGGTTTATTGCCGGAAGATCAGCCTTGTTATGGTTTGCAGGCATACGGACTGAACGGTAAGGATGTCCCCTTCGATAACATTGAAGATATGGCGGCCTATCACATCAGGGAAATTCTGAAATTTCAACCCGAAGGTACTTCTTTTGCCCTTGCTGGAGGTTCCTTCGGAGGGTACCTGGTTTATGAAATGGCGAGGCAACTGGTACAGATGGGAAAAAAGGTCGATTTCGTTGCTTTGATTGACATCGATGCCGCTACAGCCGTTGAATTTCTGCCATTTTATAAAAAACACCTGGTGAATGCCGGTATCATGATCAAACGTATCTATAACAGGCTGGTACATATCATCAGCGCGGATAAGGCAGAAAGGGAAAAATACCTGACACATAAACTGAAATCCTTTAAATCGAAAAAAGAACTGGATATCTGGCTGAATAAGGAAGAAGTCGAAATGACTTCCGGAACCGAACAGGCCTCCTATTTTAATAAAATTGAAGATGCCTGTTATAAGGCGCTGATGAATTATAAAATTAAACCTTATGACGGAAAAGTAATTTTATTCAGGGCTAAATCGGGCTATTTTTCTGCCAAATATGATTTTGACCTGGGATGGAATTATTATGCAAAATCCGGCGTGGAGGTGTTTGAAGTACCGGGCGATCACAACTCCATCTTCAATAAGGGTAACGTAGAGGAATTAGCCAGGATTTTCATCGACTGCCTGAACAGGTTACAGTCCAGTTAACGTTGAACCTTGGAAACTATGGTCATTCAAGGCAATTGTGTGTTCTTACCGGAGGTGTTTTGGCAACAAGCTGAAAGGGATTTCATCCCACCGGGAAATATCATATCGGTTATCGTTGCCGGTATGAACATGTTTGATCCGGGCGATTTCCTTGAATTTGCTTTGGAGCTGGACAGTGAAGAGCAGGCGAGGGATAAAGCATTTATAAATGAACAAAGCAGGAAACAATTTCTCCTGGGTCATTACCTGTTGCGCCGGTTGCTTGCGCCCATGGTTGGCCTGAAACCTCGTGAACTCAGTTTCGGAAGTGCTTTCAATAAAAAACCTGTCCTTGTTAATGGGCAAAAGCCTGTTCATTTTAATATTTCCCATGCTGGTGAAAAGGTTGTAATCTGTCTTTGTCACGAAGATCCTGTTGGGGTGGATATTGAAAAAATAAACCCCGATTTTGATTTCCGATCCTTCGCTGCAGAACATTTCTCAGCAGCGGAGAAACTGGAATTGGGGCAGGAAGGGGAAAAAGCCCGGTTGAATTTCTTCCTCATCTGGACAAGGAAGGAATCCTGCATGAAGCTGACAGGAGAAGGCATTTCTGATGATCTGAAAAACATGGATATGTCAACCGGAAAAGGCAGCGGTGATGGAAAAGGCCCCTTTGTATTCTCAACGATTCTGGATGGATATGCCGTCAGTATTGCCTGTCCTCAAAGACGTGAAATACGTTATTCTCTTTTTCAAAAAGATTGACCCGGTTACCTGCTTTTTTTCAGGGAAAAAGTAAAGGTAGTACCGTATCCGGGTTCGCTGTGAACACTGATCTTTTGGTTATGGGCTTCAATAAGATGTTTAACAATGGCCAGACCGAGTCCTGTTCCACCCTGCATGCGCGAACGGCTTTTATCCACCCGGTAAAACCGCTCGAAAAGTCTTGGCAGGTGATGTTTTTCTACACCAATGCCATTATCCTCCACTTCAATTTTTATCGTATCCTCGTAATCATAAAAGCGGACTTCTGTAAAGCCTTCGGTTTTTCCGTATTTGATGGAATTCACCAGCAGGTTTACCATAACCTGGCGGATGCGGTCCTTGTCGGCATAAACATAATGAGGCTTGTCACAGGATTCTTTGATGTACAGGTGGATCCGTTTCTCACGGGCCATCAATTCGGAAGATTCGAGAACATCCTTGGTCAGTTCACAGATGTCAAAGGTTCTTAATTCCAGGTTCAGGTTTCCGGATTCGATCTTGGAAATGGATTCCAGGTCATCTACAATGGAAATCAGCCTGTCGAGGCTCCTGGCAGCCTTATTCAGGTATAGCAGGTTGATATCATGATCCTCAATACCTCCGTCTATCAGGGTATGTATGTAACCCTGTACATTGAAAATCGGTGTTTTCAGTTCATGTGATACATTTCCCAGAAATTCTTTACGGTAAAGTTCCATTTGTTTCAAATGATCAATTTCTTCCTTTTGCTCCCGGGCATTTTCTTTTAGCATACGGTTGATTTCCCCGAAGTAATCCAGGTCCCTTTCCTGATCCAGGGAAGTATCCGGAGACTGATTTTGAAGATGCAAAACATTTTTATAGACCAGCTTTAATTTTTCAAAATAGATTTTACGGACCTGAACATATACGAAAAGCCAGACACAAAGGAAAAGTAATAAAGTGAGCAGGAGAACGAAATAAACCGGGGCGGTCAGGGGGGAAACCTGGTATATCCCATAGCCTATTATTCCCGAAGCCAGTGCGGTCAGCAGTGCTATACGCAGTGCAAATGAAGCAGGATTGGATTTTTTCACGAAACAGGATTCATTTATCGGTGTTTAAACCCGTCTGGCGTCAAAGATCAAATTTATAACCGATTCCTTTAATGGTCTTAATGGATTCGTCGCCCAGTTTTTCCCTGATTTTACGGATGTGCACATCAATGGTCCGGTCACCTACCACGATGTCATTTCCCCAAACCCGGTTCAGGATATCCTCCCGGGTAAAAACTTTTCCCGGTTTGGAGGTCAGCAGGGACAATAATTCAAATTCTTTCCTGGGCAGGTTAATGGCTTTGTTGTTCTTATAAACCAGGTATTTTTCCCTGTCGATGACAATATCTCCCAAAGTCAGGCTCTTTTCCGGTTTGGAATCCTGGTACCTCCGTAAAAGTGCTTTAATCCTGCTGATCAGCACCCTTGGTTTGATGGGTTTGCTGATATAATCATCGGCTCCGGCATCAAAACCGGCAATCTGTGAATAATCTTCATTACGGGCCGTCAGAAAAGTAATGATGGTATGCTTGAACTCGGGCATTTCCCGAAGCTGCCTGCAGGCTTCCATACCATCCATAACCGGCATCATGACGTCAATCAGAATAACTTCTGCATAGTTATGAAGCGCCTGACGCACTGCTTCAGCATTATCCCGCGCAATGCCCACGACATGGTACCCCAGGAGCTCTACCAGTGAAGCAAGGCACGCCCGTGACAGGC
>CAYWHE010000164.1:0-9274 GCA_964458125.1 uncultured Flavobacteriaceae bacterium
TACAAGGACAAAGTCCGAAGTGAAAGTCTTAGTCGAATGAATCCCGGTCGCGAAGGGCTTTGGGATCGGTTCAATACCCCGCCGCTGGCGGCGGAATCGGGGTTCAATTCGACTGGACTTTTACAAGGACAAAGTCCGAAGTGAAAGTCTTAGTCGAATGAATCCCGGTCGCGAAGGGCTTTGGGATCGGTTCAATACCCCGCCGCTGGCGGCGGAATCGGGGTTCAATTCGACTGGACTTTTACAAGGACAAAGTCCGAAGTGAAAGTCTTGGTCGAATGAATCCCGGTCGCGAAGCGAATCGGGATGGATCCATCGCTTACCCTGGGGTTCATACCCTTGATTCGAAACAGTGTCTTTTCAATGAAACTTTGCTTCACGCCAGTCGTAAAAGCACAGGGATAAAGGATTTTTAATCAAAAAATACAAGGGATGAAAAGAAGCAGTTATTCGCTTAATGACACCACACAGGAGGTACAGCATTTAAAACTTCATTTAATAAGGGCAGGAATCGCCATTTTTCTGCTCGCCTTCATCAGCCTTTTCATTTACATGAATATGGGTGCGGGCGAAAGTAACCTGGCCGGACCTGGAAAAAGTGGTGCTTTGCCGGATGGTAATCATCATGAACGGAGTCTTGACTGAATCTGACAGCCGGATAACCAGGCCCTCAGCCAGGAATCAATCCATGGCCCGATTCCCTCCGGTTTTGTGTTGCTAACGATGCATGTATACGAAATGAAGGTACCTCAGGTTAAAGGCCTTGTGCCGAAATTGAATTCACCACCAACCTCCAGCGACCTGCCGGTTATCCTATGAAAGGTTCGGAATCGGGCCCTGGCTGCAATACTTCCCGGTTCAGAAATAGTTAAAAAACGGGACCTGTTCCGGGTACCGTATCATTACCAGATCTGCACCCGGAGCGAATCCGGGCGGTACATGGGATCGCCTTCTTTTACATCAAATGCCGCATAGAATTCCTTCAGGTTCGATACGGGTCCGTTTACCCGGTATTGTGCAGGGGAGTGTACATCACTCATCACCTGCCGGGCCAAAGCTTCCGGCCTGCGGTTGACCATCCAGGCATAGGCATAGCCCAGAAAGTACCGCTGATCAGGTGTCAGGCCGCCGATTTTTTCAGTGCCCTGGCCCTGCCTGGTTTTCTTAAACGCTTCATAACCCATCACCACGCCACCCAAATCGGCAATGTTTTCACCTTGCGTGGCGTCACCGTTCACGTGCATGCTGTCCAGGATCTTATAGCTGTTAAACTGTTCCACGATCAGCCTGGTCTTTTCTGTAAATTTCTTCCTGTCCTCGGCTGTCCACCAGTTGGACAGGTTCCCGTTTTCATCGTACTGGCTGCCCTGGTCGTCAAAGCCGTGGGTGATTTCATGGCCGAAGGTGGATCCGCCTATAATGCCGTACAGCAGGGCATCATCGGCCAGTTCATAACCCGGAACGATAATGTTGCAGGCCGGAACAACGATTTCATTGTTCGACGGATTGTAATAGGCGTTATAGGTTTGCGGCTGCATCTGCCATTCGCTGCGGTCAACAGGCCTGCCATACTTGGAAGTCATATACTGATGGGCCCATTGATTGGCACGCATCACATTTAATACATATGGACCACGGTCAATATTCAGGCTGCTCATGTCCTTCCATTTATCCGGATAACCCACCTTCATCATGACCTTATTCAGTTTGCTTAAGGCTTTAACCTTGGTGGAATCGCTCATCCAGTCCAGTTTTTGTATGTGATCGGCATATACGTCACGGATATTATTGCCGATTTCAAGTAATTTTTCCTTGGTTCCTTTGGGCAGGTATTCCTCCATGTACACCTGTCCGATCAGTTCCCCGAGTGATCCATCCGTTTCTTCCACCACCCGTTTCCAGCGGGGCTTTTGTTCCTTTGCTCCCGACATGATGGTTCCGAAAAATTTAAAATGCTCGTCATCCAGCGCCTTGTTCAGGTAAGGAGAAAAGGCGTCATACAGGTTCCACTTCAGGTAAACTTTCCAGTTTTCAATACTTGTTTTTTTCAGCAAGCCTTCCAGTGCGGAAAGAAACTCAGGCTGACCGGCAATGATGGTATCGGCCTGCCGAAGCCCGAGGTCCTGCAGCATGGATGGCCAGTTAATGGAAGGAGTGAGTTTTCCTGCCGCCTCCATCGATAATTTATTATAGTTCTTATATGGGTCGCGCAAATCGGCCAGTTTCCGGCTTGCCTTGGCCAGCGCGGTTTCGATTTCCATCACCACCCTGCTGTTTTTTGCAGCCGTGGGGGCATCCGTCCCGGCAAGTTCAAACATGCGGGCGATGTGCTTCACATACTCTGTTCGGATGTTGGCTGTGCGGGAATCGTTGTTGAAATAATAATCACGCTCAGGAAGCCCAAGTCCTCCCTGCATGGTGAAGATGGCATTTTTGCTGCTGATTTTATCATCGGCATTCACCCAGATGGCCATCAACGGACCTGCGCCGATTTCATGCAGGCGGGCAACCGATTTCATCAGGCCGGGAATATCTTGAACATTATCAATCCGTTTGATTTCTTCAGCCAGTGGTTGAATACCGGCTTTCTCAATCGCTTCCAAATCCATTCCGCTGAAATAAAAATCCCCTATCTTCTGCTTGTTACTACCCCTGCTGGCGTTGGTGGTGCCGGCCGATGATTCGCAGATTTTCCGGATGGCCTCGTTGACGGTGTCGCCAATGGTGCGGAATATACCGTTGTTGCTTTCCGATGCCGGAATCGGGTTGGATTTGAACCAGCCGTTGTTGGCGAATAGAAAGAAGTCTGTGGATGCCGTATAAGCGCTGTCAATATGAGTCAGAAGCGGATCGGGTCCCGTTGTTTCGCGTTCTTTTGCCGGCTGCTGGCAGGCGGCAAAAAAAACAGCGGTAACCAAAAGGAACAGGTCGAAGGAATTTGTTTTCATTCAATGTGATTTTGCGGATGCGAATGTAACAATTCGGTATAAACCTGCGGTTAATTATTTGTTAATGCCCGGAACATCCTGTTTCTTCTGCCCTGGAATAAAGAACGACTGGTTATCCTATTTCGTTTTGGATGGCGACAAATGCATTTCAGCATGAAATTATTTCACTTCAATAAGAAAGGGTTTAAAGTCGGAAAATGCTGACTTAATTTCGTGGCCTGAAAAAACTTTGGAAACTTTGCGTATGTGAAAAGTTTCTGTAGTTTTGCCGCCTGATTTTTAGAAAAACCAAGTGAGTACCAAGGAAAGAATACTGGAAGGATCGCGGGAATTGTTCTTCCGCTTCGGGCTGAAAAGCATCACCATGGATGATATTGCACGTCATCTGGGTATGTCCAAGAAAACCATTTACCAGTTTTTCGAAGATAAAAACGAGCTGATCGTGACCCTGAATGAACAGGAGTTAAAGTTTCATGAGAAGCATTTTACTGAAATAAGCGCCTCTGCCAAAAATGCGATTGACGAGATATTTCAGATGATGCATCACCTTGAACGGCTGTTTTCGGATATGAACCCGATCCTGATGCTGGAGATGCAGCGGTATTACTCCCAGGCCTGGAAGATGCACCTGGCCTTCAAGGAAAAATGCGTGTTCCCGCGAATGGAGCACAACATCCGGAGGGGTATTGAGGAAGGGTTGTACCGCCCGGACATCAATGTCAGGCTGATGGTGATTACCAGGCTGGAAATGTTTAACATGGCATTTAATTACCAGGTCATCAATCCCAGCCAGTTTAATATAGGAGACGTGCATGTGCAGTTGCTGGATCATTTCCTGCACGGCATCTCCACGCTGAAGGGTCATAAACTCATTAACAAATACAAACAAATTCAGGAAGAGGAATAAAACCTCCCAACCTTAAAAAGCCTATCTCATGAAGCGAATCATTTCACTGTTCATTCTCCTGCCCTACTTTGCCGGCGCCCAGGTCAGGGACACCGCGGATTACAGGTTTACCCTGAAACAGGCCATCGCATTTGCCTACGAACATCAGGCCGACATGCAGAATGCCCTGCTTGATGAAAAGGCTGCACACCATACGGTTAACGAATTCACCGGCATCGGGCTTCCCCAACTCAACGGGACCATCGATTTTACGGATTACATCCAGCTTCCGACCTCTTTCTTTCCCGACTTCCTGTCACCGGCCGTTTACGGAATCCTGTATGATGAAGGACTGGTCAACAGTGTGCCTGCTGCGAATAATGCCTTGTTACCGGTTAAATTCGGCACCCGGTACAATGCCAGTGCCGGACTTTCGGCATCCCAGTTGATTTTCGACGGCACCTACGTGGTTGGTCTGAAAGCAGCCAAAACCTATAAGGAACTTACCTATAAGTCCACCTTTGTCACCCAGGCCGAACTGGCCGAAAAAGTAAGCAAGGCTTATTATGCTGTACTCGTTAATAATGAGCGTCTGGAATTATTAACCGCCAATATCAACCGTCTTAAAAAACTACGTGATGATACCAGGGCCATGTATGAAAATGGTTTCGTGGAAAAAATTGATGCTGATCGCGTGGAGCTGGCCTACAATACCATCGTAACGGAGAAGGAAAAAACCGACCGGCTTATTCAGCTGGGTTATCTCCTGCTGAAATTCCAGATAGGCATGCAGCTGTCTGTCAACCTGAGCCTCACCGATAAACTGGCCGATGTAAAACTGGAAGAAGCCATCCTAACCAATGAACAGTTTGATTATGCCAAACGGCCCGAATATTCGGTTTTGCAAACCAACCAGAAATTGCAGCAGTTGCTTGTCCGGAAGGAGAAATTCGGTTACCTGCCCAGCCTGGTAGCCTTTGGAAGCCTGAATACGGCTGCCAGCCGGAACAAGTTTGATTTTTTTGACGGCTCACAGCCCTGGTTTGCCAACGGACTTATCGGGGCCAAGCTGAGCATGCCCTTGTTTGACGGATTATCGAGAAATGCCCGCGTACAGAAAAATAAAATTGAACTGGCCAAGGTGAACAACACCCTGGAGCAATTGCAAACGGGCATCAGCCTGCAGATTGCCAGTGCACGGACCGGGCTGCAGAACAGTCTGGCCTCCCTGCAGACACAGAAAAAAAATATGGAACTGGCCGCAGAAATCAGCCGCATCACCAAGATCAAATACGAACAGGGAGTTGGTTCCAACCTGGAAGTGGTTTCCGCCGAATCAGATCTGAAAGAGGCTCAGGTCAATTATTACAGCGCCCTGTATGATGCGCTGATCAGCAAGGTGGAACTGGATAAGGCCACCGGTAGCCTGAAATAAACAATCAACTCAATTAAAAAATATAAAATTCTGATGTTATGAAAAAAATAGTTTTAATCATGATGACTGCCATCATCTGGTCAGCCTGTTCAGATGAAAATAAACCCGATAAAAAAGCGGAACTGAAGGATCTCCAGAAGCAGCAGTCGGAATTAAACGATAAAATTAAAAAGTTGAGAGATGAACTTGCTGCAGCGGATACAGGTTCTGAAAGTTCGAAAGTAACGCTGGTAAAAATTGCCGAAATGGCCCCTGTCGAGTTTAATCATTATATTGAAGTGCAGGCCCACGTGGATGGCGATGAAGACATCATGGTGAATCCGGAAACCATGGGAACGGTGGTGCATGTGGCCGTTAAAGCCGGTGATCGTGTGGACAAGGGGCAACTGCTGGCTTCACTCGATGACAGGATCCTGAAACAAAGCCTGGGCGAACTGCAAAGCCAGCTGGACCTGGTGACCAGTCTGTATAACAGGCAAAAAAACCTGTGGGATCAGAAAATCGGCAGTGAAGTGCAGTTCATGCAGGCCAAAACCAATAAGGAGGCCCTTGAAAAACGAATGGCTTCCCTCCAGGAGCAATGGGAAATGACGCGCATCAAATCCCCCATCTCCGGAACCGTTGATGCCGTCAACATCAAGGTGGGTATGACCGTATCGCCTGCCGTGCCTGCCGTGCATGTGGTTAACCTGAATTACCTGAAGGTGAAGGGTGAGGTGGCTGAATCCTATATCAGCAAGGTGAAAAAGGGTAATGCTGTACTGATTTATTTTCCCGATCTGCAAAAGGAGATCCGGGCAAAAGTTGATTATTCCGGGAATTCCATTAACGTGATGAACCGGACCTTCAACGTGGAAGTCAGGCTGAACGCTGCGGAACTGGATTATCGGCCCAATATGGTGGCCATACTGAAAATCGTGGACTATACGGCACCCGCTACAATTACGGTTCCCGTTAAAACCATACAGGGCGATACAGACGGCAATTATGTATACCTGGCTGTGGAGGAAAACGGGAAAACCATTTGCCGGAAACAGCATGTGAAAACGGGTCTGACCTATAACGGAAATACGGAAATTAAAGATGGCCTGAAGGCCGGGGATAAACTGATTACGATGGGCTATACCGACCTCGTGGAAGGACAGAAAATAACCTATTAAAGAAAAGAAGGGTAACACCTTAACCTGATAACCGAACGATCATGAAAGAAGTATTCAAAGAGTTTAAACCGAGCAGTTGGTCCATAGATAACCGTACCAGTATTTTTATCATTACGGTAATTATTACCCTGGCCGGACTGGCGGCATACAACAGCCTCCCCAAGGAGAACTTTCCGGACATATCGCTGCCGAAGGTATTCATCAGCACCGTTTATCCCGGAACCTCTCCAAAAGATATGGAAAACCTCGTTTCGAGACCCATTGAAAAACAATGCAAGGGCATTAACGGGGTGAAGAAAATCACCAGTTCCAGTTACCAGGATTATTCAACCGTAACCGTGGAATTTAACAGCGAGGTGAAGCTGGACGATGCCAAACGGAAGGTGAAGGATGCGGTCGATAAAGCCAAGATTGACCTTCCCAAGGATTTGCCTGCCGATCCCTCCATCATTGAAATCAATTTCTCTGACCTGCCGATTCTTTATGTGAATATTTCAGGTGATTACGACCTGAACCGACTGAAAAAATATGCCGATGATGCCAAGGACCGCATCGAATCCATGAAGGAGGTAAGCAAGGTTGACCTGATCGGGGCCCTTGACCGGGAATTCCAGATTAATGTGGACATGATCAGGATGCAGGCCGCCGGCATTTCCATGCGGGATATCGAAAATGCAGTGGCCTATGAAAACAAGACTATACCGGCAGGCGCCGTAAAAGTGGATGGAACCAGCAGGTCACTGAATGTGAGCGGTGAATTTAAGGACGTGGAGGAAATCCGCAACCTGATTGTCAAATCCTCCAGCGGTTCCCCCATTTACCTCAAGGATATCGCGGAAGTCAGGGATTATTTCAAGGAGCAGGAAAGTTATGCCCGCCTCGATAAGAAGAATGTAATCACCATGAGTATCGTGAAGCGAAGCGGGGAAAACCTGATTGAAGCCAGCGATAAAATTAAGGCTATCGTTGCCGATATGCAGGAAAACGTCTGGCCATCCGACCTGAAAGTTACCATTACCAGCGACCAGAGCAATCAGACACGCACCACCCTCCACGACCTGATCAACACCATTATCATCGGATTCATACTGGTACTGGTGGTGCTGATGTTCTTCATGGGGTCTGCCAATGCCTTCTTCGTGGCCATGTCGGTACCCTTATCCATGTTCCTGGCTTTCCTGGTGATGCCGGCAATTGGTTTTACACTGAACATGATTGTTTTGTTTTCCTTCCTGCTGGCCCTTGGTATTGTCGTGGATGACGCCATCGTGGTGATTGAAAATACCCACCGGATTTTCGATAACGGGAAAAGAAATATACGGGAAGCTGCCAAACGGGCCGCCGGAGAGGTTTTTCTTCCCGTGTTGTCCGGCACCCTCACCACCCTGGCGCCCTTCGTCCCGCTGGCTTTCTGGAAAGGCGTCATTGGAAAGTTTATGTTTTTCCTTCCCATTACGCTCATCATTACGCTGATGGCTTCCCTGCTCGTGGCCTATATCATCAACCCGGTATTTGCCGTGGCATTTATGAAGCCGCATGACCGGAACACTTACAACCCCAGAAAAGGGATGAAGGTTCAAACCATCATCTTTGCCGTACTGGCAGGGATATTCTATGCTTCCGGCGTGTTTGGAATGGGTAATTTTATTGTTTTTGCCTATATCCTCAATATCATCAACCGGTTCTGGCTGCATGGCATTATCCACCGTTTCCAGACCCGTACCTGGCCTGCCATACAGGATGCGTATACGCGTTTGCTGAAGGTCTGTTTACGCAGACCGGTTCTGATGCTGATTGGTACAATTGTCCTGCTCATTCTTTCCTTCGGGGCTATCGGAATCAGGAACGGAGGAGTGGAATTTTTTCCGACGGCAGATCCGAATTTCCTCTTTGTATATACCAGCCTGCCCGTGGGAACCGACCAGGCCTATACCGATTCCATCACGAAAATTGTGGAGGAGCGCGTATACAAAGCGGTGGATTACCCGAATGACATCATCACCTCGGTTATCGCCAATGTGGGTGTAAGCGTCACGGATCCTTCCGATGAAGACCAGGGATATTATGCCAATAAAAGCAAGGTCAGCATTGCTTTTGTGGAATACGGCAAGCGAAACGGAAAGTCGACCAAAGCCTATATAGAAAAAATCCGGGAAGCGGTGAAAGGCATACCGGGTGCTGAAATTACGGTGGCCCAGGAGCAGGGTGGACCGCCGGTGGGAAAACCAATCAACATCGAGGTGACCGGAGATAATTACGAAGACATCATCGCCACCAGCTCGGCATTGAAACGTCAGCTCGATTCGGCCAATATTGCCGGTGTGGAAGAACTGAAAAGCGATGCCCAGTTGAATAAACCCCAGATCGTTTTTGATATCAGCCGTGAACGGGCCAACCGGGAAGGTATTTCAACCGGACAGATCGGTTCGGAAATCAATTATGCCGTGCTGGGAAAGGAAGTTTCCAAGTTCAGGGATGTCAACGATGACTATAAAATTTACCTCCGTTACCGGGAGGATCAGCGCAATAACATCGACCTGGTGAAGAACCTGAAAATCCAGTACCGCGATATGGCCATGGGAGGCATGATCAGGAATGTGCCCCTCTCGGCTTTTGCCGATGTGCATTACTCCGATACCTATGGCGTAATCAAACGAAAAAACCAGAAACGGCTGATCACCCTTTCTTCCAATGTGCTGAGCGACTACAACGCCAATGCCGTGGTGGAAGAGGTGAAATCGGCTGCCAAAAATTTCAACGGCATACCCGGTGTCACCATCAATTTCACCGGTGCGCAGGAGGAGCAGGATGAAACTTCCTCTTTCCTCGGAGGCGCCCTCCTGAC
>CAYWHE010000165.1:0-9256 GCA_964458125.1 uncultured Flavobacteriaceae bacterium
CCGGGAGATGGTGGAAAAGTATTGTCTATAAGGTAATTGCTAGAATGAAACTCCTTTCAGCAAGCTGCGAGGTATCAACATGGAAAATTTTATTTGTTCGCCGCAAGCGGCGGGGAATAAAACCCTAAGATCCCGAAGGACAAAGCCATCGGGATCAATTCGACTAAATCGCTTCAGTTCGCTCCTCTGGAGCTTCTGAAACGATAGTCTCATTGATTTAAACCATTGTTTTTCACAAGATTGAGTATTCCAGGATACACCATGAAAATTCTTTGTTTAATTGTCAGATTTCCAAAATATTTCCTACATTTGCCCTCCCATTAAAAAAAGGGATAAAAAACATATGTCAAACCAGTATGAAACCGTCTTTATCCTGACTCCCGTTTTATCGGAAGAGCAGATGAAGGAGGCGGTGGATAAATTCCGAAAAATCCTCACCGACCACGGTGCCATAGTTGTTCACGAGAACAATTGGGGATTGCGCAAGCTGGCTTACCCGATCCAGAAAAAAACAACGGGCTTCTATTACCTGATCGAGTTTAAGGCACCGGGCGAGGCTATCGCCAAACTTGAAGTGGAGTACAAACGAGACGAGCGTGTGATGCGTTTTCTCACCGTAGCATTGGACAAGCATGCCATTGCCTACAACGAGAAGAAACGCCGGAATGCGCTGGCCAAACAACAGGAGGCTGAAACCACCGCTTAAACCCGAAAAACCATGGCAAACGAAGTACGTTATCTGAACCCTCCCGCAGTAGAGGTTAGCAAAAAGAAATACTGCCGCTTTAAAAAATTAGGCATTAAATACATTGATTACAAAGACGGCAGTTTCCTGCTTCGCTTTGTTAACGACCAGGGCAAGCTGTTGCCCAGGAGGCTTACCGGAACTTCGCTGAAATACCAGCGCAAGGTCGGGCAAGCCGTGAAACGGGCCCGTCACCTGGCATTGATGCCTTATGTATCCGACTTGTTAAAATAAGGAGACTGAATTATGGAAGTAATATTAAAACAGGATGTTAAAAATCTCGGCTATGCCGATGATGTGGTGAAGGTACGTAACGGTTATGGTCTGAATTACCTGATCCCAAAAGGATTCGCCGTGCTGGCCAATGAAACCAATAAAAAGGTCCATACCGAAACGATGAAGCAGCGTGCCTACAAGCTTGGCCAGATCAAGGCCCAGGCCGATAAGGTGGCTTCATCCCTCGAAAACATTACGCTGACCATTCCGGCCAAAGCCGGCGAACATGGAAAACTCTTTGGTTCCGTGACCTCCCAGCAACTGGTGGATGTGCTCAAGAAAATGGGTTACCATGTGGATAAAAAACAGATTCATATGGCTGATGATCATATCAAGGCGCTTGGCAGCTATACGGCCGATCTCCAGTTACACCGCGATGTCAAGGTGAAACTGAACTTTGACGTGGTGGAAAGCTGATCAACTGATTAAGGATACAAAGGGGGACTTACAGTAAGTCCCCTTTTTTTATGCGTATGACCAACCTGCATTTGCGGCGGCATTTTTTCCTTACAGGATTTATCCGTAACTTTGGGTGAATTCATCGCTGCAGGCAGTCGGGTACCGTTGTCATTTAACTTTCATTCGCCTCCGGCGGCGGGGATTTCACTCCAGGTGAGTGAACGAACCCGTTGCAACGGTGCATCGTTCCAATTATATTTTGCCCGTTGACGGAAACGGGGATATCATCCTAAGAGATCAAAAACCAGAATCACCAGACTCATGAAAAACATCCTTACCCTGTTCATTACCCTGACTATGGCTCTGCCGGCCGGCGCCCAGATTACCATTACCGATACCGACATGCCATCCACAGGAACGCTTTATATCCGGGACAACGGCGGGAATACCGGCATCATCGACCTGAGCGTTACCGGGGTGAGCCAGACCTGGGATTACAGCCAGCTGACGGCCCTCACCACCGACACCATCGAATACCAGACCGTGGGTTCCACTCCCCTGCTCTACCAGTTTTTTTTCAATAATTCGATTTTATATCCTTCCTGGAAGGCGGACCTGGCGCTTCCCGGACCGGACCTGACCGCCATCCCGAATTCGCCTGTCACCATCACCGATGTCATCAATTATTTCAAAATCACTTCCACCGCTTATTACCAGGTGGGCTTCGGGGCCACCATCAACGGTGTACAGGCTTCCCAGCGATACGACCCCCGGGATAAACTCCTGAAACTTCCAAACACGTTTAATCTCGCAGATTCCAACGAATTCAGCTGGCTCTTCGAAATACCAGGCATCGCCTCTTACGGACAATATAAAACGCGTACCAATGAAACCGATGGCTGGGGAACCCTGCAACTACCCAACGCCAGTTTCAATACCCTGAGAGTGAAATCCACCATTACCGGCATAGATACGTTTTACGTGGTTCAGTTTGGTTTCGGACTGGCCATCCCCTCCACCCAGTATGAATACCGCTGGTATGCCAACGGTGAAGGGGAACCGGTATTAACCGTGAATGCTGTTGATCTGCAGGGTACCCAAACGG
This sequence comes from uncultured Flavobacteriaceae bacterium, assembly GCA_964458125.1. Taxonomy (GTDB): domain Bacteria; phylum Bacteroidota; class Bacteroidia; order AKYH767-A; family OLB10; genus CAYWHE01. The sequence continues at coordinate 2,526 of CAYWHE010000165.1, forward strand.
TGACCTCCGTTTCCTACAAGCATGTGGATCCGACAGGGATTACGATTACTCCAGGACCGTTTGAACCGTTCACGGCCGGCCCCAACCCGGTAAATGACCTGCTGACCATTTTGTACCCGGCTGCCGGCCAGCCTCAGTTAACCATCAGCCTATACGATGCCAGCGGGCGAATCGTTTTGGAACAGGATCGGGAAACGGCGGGCGGAGCTGCCGGCAGCCTTTCCGTTGATCTGCATTTCCTGCCTCACGGCCTGTATGCCCTGAAAATCAGTGACGGGAATAAAAATTTCCGCTTAAAACTGGTGAAGTAACCGGCCGGATCAGTTTTTCATTCCATTGACCAGCAGGATTCATCAAGGCGAATGGATGATCACAAGAATTCAGGGTTTACCGGGCGGACATCCATAAAAAAATCAGATGATTGTTTCCTGCAGCATTTTTTAAAAATCAAGTCCCAGGGCCAGGTAGAACATATTCTTTCTGACTTCGTAATCTTCATATCCCCAGGCCCAGTCGGCACGGATGAAGTAGCCGAACAAGCGGCTGCGCAATCCAAAGCCGTAACCGGCCACGACAGGCTCCACCTGTTTGGTAAGCGATATGGTGAACGGATACTGGTTGATGACCTGCTGGTTGAAACCATTGTCTTTCGAGTACGGTGAATCTCCCGTCCAGGCGGTTCCGATATCAAGAAAAGTAATCACCTGGAAGTTCCGGATGAAATCGGACCGGATGGGTTTATTGAGCAGGTAAGCGAATACGGGGACGCGGATTTCATTGTTCAGCAAAACAAAACTGTTTCCGTTCCTGATGTTTTGGCGGTAGCCGCGCATGGGTGCGGCCAGGGCCTGGAAGGCGTAGTTTTTTGTTTCATCCACATGGATGGAGTAATCAAAATTCTTGACCGGTATGATGGCATTATCTTCCGAGCCGAGGTAATAAATCAGTTTCATGTCACCGAAAGAAGTGCTGCCGGAAAGGCGGCTGGCCCAGATGATCTGCCGGTGAATTTTTTCGTAATGCCGGAAATCAAATCCCGCCACACCCAGCCAGCCATCAGGCACGTCAAACTGCTTGTACCCTTCAGCAAAAATTTTATACCGGGTTCCGTTGAGGATGTTCAGGGCGCGTGTGATGGTGTTGTCAAAAACATATTCGAGGTAAGCGCTGCCCCAGTATTGGTAGCGGTTTGGCCTCTCCAGGTTGACTTTGTCGGTGGAACGGTAAATGGTATTATCCTGCCGCATGGCAATACTTCCCCTCAGCGCGGCCAAATCGTGGAAAGGATATTTGCTGATGTATTTCAGTTCATGGGAAATCACCTTGGTGTAATCAAACCCGTCTGAAACCTCGCGGATATGCCGGTAAAACGTAACCTGCTTGTCCATCCGCTTTTTCAGATTTTCATAACTGACCATGTATTCCCTGCTTTTAAAATCGAACAGGGAAATGCTGACACCGCCGGTGAGTTTATAATCATTCATCAGGTCGCTCACGCCCAGCCGGATCAGTTCATTTACAAAATCGGACTGGAAAAATCCCGTTCCCGGAGAATAAGCCTGGTAGGTGGTGTTGGTCAGGCTCTTGCCGAACTGCATCTGAAAATAATCCGTATAAAATGCCAGGTCATAATTCCGTTGTTTGGGCAGGCGGTAAGGCAATGAATCGGTCTGCTGACTGAGTAAGGATTTAGAGGCATTTTTATTTTTCATCCGATCGAGTTTGGTATTCCCCGTCGTCCTGTTCTTCCTGGGAAACTCACTCTGAAAAACATAATTATTGATGTCGATTTTTGAACTGTCGGGCAACTGGGGTTCTTCATTGAAACGCACCACATCGGGCTGCTTATTCGTATTACCTCCGGCCGGCAGCACCGCTGCCCGCTGCTTCATAAACGGGGTTGGAGCAGGTTCCAGCGAAGACATGACGGGAGGCAAAAGCGGGTTCACGAAAATCCTGTACCGGCCATTGTAATAAATTAACTGGGCATGTTTTGTTTTAAAAAAATTGACGTCATGTTGTTCGATGTTCCGGGCATAATTGGTCTGGTAGGATGAATTAAAAACATATCGGTAGTGTTCCGTGGTGTCGATAAAACTGATGACGCTGTCGAGCCGGGAAGCATAAAAATTGAAGATGCCGTTTTGCGCGCTCAGGAATCCGAAATGCAGGGAGTCGATCGGAACAGGCTGCATCTCATTGACACCGGGCGTGGACGTGATCCGCTTCAGGATCCTGGATTTATCAGCATAATCATACATGAACAAATCGAGGTTGGAAGCCGGCGGCGACAGGTCCTGCTGATCCACATCCAGCGTGTCGCTGATCCGGTTGGAAGAAAAAACAACAAACCTGGAATTGTTTACAAAGCGGGGATACAGGTCATCGTAAAGATCCTTCGTAATCTGCTGGCTGCTGTGTGAACGGATATTGTATACGAAGATATCCGACTGCCCCTTCTGCACGCCGGAGAGGATAATGTCCTGACCATTATCCGAATAGGAAGCATCCAGCACCTTTTCGTAATAAAAAAACTTATTGCGTTCCTTTTTCCGCTTATCGACATGAAAATAATCCATCCACACCTTACCCTTTCGTTCGCTGAATGCGGTCAGGTAACGGCCGGTCGGGTGCCATAACAGCACCGGGTAGCTGTCATCGGTTTTCTCCATGAGGGACTTATACCCGCCTCTTCCCAATACTTTTGTCCGTTTTCGCTGTAAATCATAGAGAAGAATCCGATACCGCCCGATATCATTGGATACATAAGCAACTTTCCGTCCGTCGGGGCTGATCCGCACCTGGCTGTATACCCTGCTTTTCCGGCTTTTTTTCAGGAGGGATTCCCCGTCGGGCAGGTTCCGTCCATTGTCCGCATTCAGGTAAAACTTTTCATAATAGGCCAGCCAGTTCCGGGTTACTTCCCTGACCGACAATCCGAATACGTAATTCATCCCGCTCTCCACATTCCTGTTGATCCTGGTCATGTAAACGAGATTGGAAACGGAAGCTTCACCATAACTTTCAATCAGGAAATGCCAGAGGGAGTGGCCGGCGAATAATTCATCAGTTTCCACGAGTTGGTTGAATTTTCTGAGTTTACCCGCAAGCACCAGGTCGCGCATCCGGTTATCATCGTCCACCGTCCATCCACGGGATACATAGGACACCAGGCCCTGGGTAAACCAGACGGGCAGGTTGAGCAAATAGGAACTCTGAAGCCTGTCTTTGATATTGCCCCCGTACATAAGCTGTTCAAGCAGTACCTGTGTCACTCCTGCCCGTAGGGTCTGGCGGAGGTGATCGTGATTGCCGTCAAAATAAATCAGGACCTTATTACCGACAATCCGGGTAATTCCGCCCGTATTGCCCTGGAGCTCTGTTGTCTCCAGTCCGATGTTCGTTTGCTTCAGGTCTGAAAGTTTGTTAAAAATGATAAACTGGAGACGACCGTCGGTTCGGAAATCAAGCAGTTTTTCAATGGTGGCTATTTCGGCATCGCCGGTTTTGCCCACAAATGCCGCAATATCCTGCCCGCCGATATAGAAATAGGTATCAAAATTTTTAAACCGGTAAAAGGTCCAGTAAAAATTGTTGAACTGCACCCGGTTTTTGCCGAAGGTCATCTGGGAGCCGTTATAAAACTGGGCCCTGGCCTGTTCAGGCGGCAGACTGCTACCAAGAAAGACGGCCAGGATCAGGATGAGCAACAGCCTGCAGGTTGATTGACTTTGAGAAGTTCCGGAATTCATCATTTACAGTTGAATCAAGCCGATCCGGTTCAGGAAACGGGCAAGCGAATGTAGTTATTATTTATGAAATCATTTCCATGCGTGGCGACCGGATGTTGCCGGCGTTACCCGGAAAGTCCCCGGGAGGGGCTGGAGTACGGCCTGGCATGAAAAAATTGCTGACCGGAAAAAGGATTTGCATACGGCCTCAGGCCCTTCCGGTCTTCACCGCATTCCGGCCTGAAAAACAACACCCGTCTATGATGCAAATCATATTTTAAATCCGGCAACCACAGTAGTTTTAAAAAATTTCTTAACTCCAATTACCATGTCTGCGAATGGAACGATTGAATTTCTGATGAAACAACGAAACTGGTGGATCCCCTTTGTCATCATTTTTGTCGTGAGCATTACAGGGGTATCCCTGATTGGTGTACAAACCTACCGGGAGGCACCTCCGATACCGGATTTTATTTCACCGGATGGAAAAAAAATACTGACCAGTGAGGATATTTTAGCAGGGCAGCAGGTTTTCCAGCGTTATGCCCTGATGAATTACGGAACCATGTTCGGGGACGGAGCCAGCCGGGGTCCAGATTTTACGGCCGATGCCCTGCACCGGTCAGCCTTGCTGATGCAGGAATTTTACCGGCAGGAGAATCCATCCGCGCTCGAATTGCTTGGGGCCGGTCAACAGGTGAAAGCGGAAATCAAGGCAAACCGGTACGACCCCGGCAGCAATTCAGTGGTATTAACGCCTGCGCAGCAATATGCCGTACAGCGGCTGCCATCCTGGTACCGGAATTTTTTTTCCGGAAAGAACGGCGGGAACTCCTTCCAGCCGGCTGGCTACCTGACCGATCAACAGGAGATCACCCAACTCAGCGCCTTCTTTTACTGGGGGGCCTGGGTTTGCGGAACAGAGCGTCCGGGTAAAACATACAGCTATACACATAACTGGCCCTATGATCCTGTTGCCGGCAATTCGCCAAGTCCGGCCGTGATCATGTGGAGCATCATCGGCTCCCTGGGTCTGGTGCTTGGCATCGGAATCGTTCTGTATTTTTATGGCAGGCTCGATAAACTGAACGACCAGGTTTTTATTGATCGCTCAAAACCGTTTTTAACGCTGGACGGAATCAAACTTTTTACGCCTACCCCCACACAAAAATCAACCTATAAATTTTTCTTCGCGGCTATTTTACTATTTTCGGTGCAGGTGCTGGCCGGCATCCTGACGGTCCATGATTTTGTCGGGTTCACCAGGTTTGCAGAGGTCGACCTGCGTGAATTTCTTCCCATCACCATTGTGCGAAGTTGGCATGTTCAACTTTCCATCTTATGGATAGGAGCCTGCTGGATAGGAGCTTCCCTTTTTATTGCGCCACTGATCAATCCGGCCGAACCGGCGAAACAAAAAGCATTCATCAACACCATCTTCTGGTTAATCGTGATCATGGTTGGAGGCGGTGTGGCGGGTATGTATATGGGGCCCAAGGGGATGCTTGGAGATTATTGGTACTGGCTGGGCAACCAGGGCTGGGAATTTGTGGAACCCGGGAAAGTGTGGCAGGGCCTGTTGTTTCTTGTGTTTATCCTTTGGGCCATGACTTTATACCGCGCCATTCGCCCGGTGATGCGGTTAAGCAAACCCTGGGCCCTGCCCAACTGGCTTGTGTATTCCACCTTTGCGGTGATCATACTGCTGACTTCCGGGTTTATCGCCACCCCGAAGACGAATTTCGTCATCGCCGATTTCTGGCGCTGGTGTGTGATTCACATGTGGGCAGAAGCCTTCTTTGAAGTCTTCACCACCGTGCTGATCGGCTATTTCATGGTATTGATGGGACTGGTCAGTGTCAATGCCGCCACGCGCGTGATTTTTATCGCCACCTTACTGTTCCTCGGATCGGGGCTTCTGGGAATCTCTCATAATTTTTACTGGAATGCCAAACCGGTGGCCACCATGGCATTGGGTTCCGTATTCTCCACCCTGCAGGTGATCCCGCTGATTCTGCTCACGCTGGAAGCCTGGCGATTCCGCAAATTGCCATTGAAGGCTGAAACTGCTCCCGCCAATGGCAAAAAATCACCGGCCTTTGGCCTGCCGGAAGTTTTTCTCTTTCTCCTGGGCGTTAATTTCTGGAACTTTTTCGGGGCCGGCGTATTTGGATTTATCATCAATCTTCCGGTGGCCAATTATTATGAACACGGCACCTATCTAACCGTCAATCATGGTCATACAGCCCTGATGGGGGTTTACGGAAACTTATCCCTGGCCGGGATTTTATTTTGCTGCCGGCTTTTATTTCTACCCGAGGCCTGGAACGCACGGCTGGTCCGGATATCATTCTGGTCACTGAATATCGGCCTGGTCCTGATGGCACTGTTGGATTTATTCCCCGCCGGCATTTACCAGTTTAATATGGTCCTCGAACACGGACTCTGGTATGCCCGTTCACCGGAATTCATCAACAGCAGTCTGTTTCAAAACCTGACCTGGATGCGAATTATCGGGGGGACCGTTTTTGTATTGGGAGGGGTTATTCCGTTAACGGCATTCATCGTCAGCCGGTCCGGAAAATTAAAATCACCCGGTACGATGACCAAAGAAACAATACGCAGGCAAACCCTGCAGCCCGTACTGGAGGATGAAGTGAGCTGAATATGAATGAAAACCTGAAAGGCCACCGGAGCCGTCAACGGCCCTTTTTCTTTACAGGCTCATTTTACCGGAAGTTTTCATTGAAATATTGATGACGGTTTCACTGCCGACCGGTGATGGAGTTTTTTTTCACGTTTAAGTTCATCTTCTGCAGGGATTTTTTTCCTGTATAGTTGAATGGATTCCATAACAAAAAAAATGTTACTGCTGATCCACAACAACAAAAATTAGTACCGGATAATCAGAAATAAAGGGTATGAACCCCGGGGCAAGTGCTGAACCCATCCCGATTCGCTTCGCGACCGGGATTCATTCGACTACAACTTTCACTTCGG
>CAYWHE010000166.1:0-9192 GCA_964458125.1 uncultured Flavobacteriaceae bacterium
GTGGCCAGCGGAATTTACCTGATACACGTGGAAGTTCCCGGTGTCGGTGAACGGGTCATCAAGTGGTTCGGTGTGCTTCGTCCCGTTGACCTGGATACCTTCTAAGCCGATTTAAAACAAAAACAAACCCTAAAACTACGCATATATGACAAAACAATATAGATCTATACTTCCGGCGGCTGTGCTGTTCCTGTTCATCCAGGCAGGCGAAGTGAAAGCAGGAAATACTGACCGTGCCGGGTCTGCCGGAGCATCGGAATTGCTGATTAATCCCTGGGCCAGGAGTTCCGGTTGGGGCGGAGTCAATATTTCCGGTGTACGGGGTGTGGAAGCGATGAACCTGAATATTGCAGGTGCTGCCTTTACCAAGAAAACCGAAATTACTTTTGCGCATACCATCTGGCTGAAAGGTTCACAGATTTACCTGAACTCCCTGGGGCTGACACAAAAGGTCGGGGAATCCGGTGCTATCGGGCTAAGTGTCATGTCCATGGATTTTGGCGATATACAGGTTACCACCGTGGATCAGCCGGAAGGCGGACTGGGAACATTTTCCCCTTCGTTTATCAACATCGGCTTATCGTATTCAAAGGGTTTTTCCAACAGCATTTACGGGGGACTGGGTGTCCGGTTGATATCCGAAGCCATTGCTGATGTAAAGGCCTTTGGTGTTGCCTTTGATGCCGGTATCCAATATGTCACGGGTTTCAACGATGCCAAGGACGATCTGAAATTCGGTATCACCCTGCGCAATGTGGGTCCGGCCATGAAGTTTGGAGGTGACGGCTTATCCAACAAAGTGAGTATTCTCACCACCAATCCGAATTACAGCCTGACCCTTCAGCAGCGTGCCGAGCGGTTTGAACTGCCCTCATTAGTGGCCATCGGAGGTTCCTATGACATTAAACTGGCCGAATCCCACCGGTTAACAGCCGGATTGAGTTTTACCGCGAATTCTTTCATTCGTGATAATTTCGGATTCGGGCTTGAATACGGATTTAAAAACCTCTTCATGTTGCGCGGAGGTTACCAGTATGAAAAGGATATCAACGATCCTGAACTGAGGACCAACGGCCTTACCGGTTTTTCTGCCGGGGCCACGGTCGCTGTCCCCTTCAGCAAAAACACCAGGAGTGTAGGAATCGATTACTCCTTCCGGTCAACGGCCTATTTTGACGGCACGCACAGCATCGGAATCAGAATCAGCCTTTAAGAAACAATAAAATTAGCAAGGAGGACCCTGAGCAATCAGGGTCTTCTTTTATTTTAATATTACTAATAAAATTTACGGTTACATGTCATCCATTTCCTATTTTACCGAAGAAGGTTTAAAGAAATTACAGCAGGAATTACAGCATTTAAAAACGGTTGAAAGGCCTAATATCTCCAGGCAAATAGCCGAAGCACGCGACAAGGGCGATCTTTCTGAAAATGCCGAATATGATGCAGCCAAGGATGCCCAGGGGTTGCTGGAAGTGCGTATTTCCAAACTTGAAGAAACGCTCAGTAATGCCAGGTTGCTGGACGAATCCAAGCTGGATGCTTCCAAAGTGTCGGTTTTATCGATTGTCAAGATCAGGAATGCCGCCAATAAGCAAACCATGACCTACACGCTGGTTGCAGAAAATGAAGCTGATCTCAAATCCGGAAAAATTTCTGTCAGTTCTCCGATCGGGAAGGGATTGCTGGGAAAAAAAGTAGGGGAGACGGCTGAAATTGCCGTGCCATCCGGAAAAATAAATTTTGAGATCCTGGAAATCAGCCGTTGAACATAGCATTATACTGATCCATGGCTTCCATCTTCACACGTATTATCAGGGGCGAGATTCCCTGTTATAAAATAGCCGAAACGGATGATTGCCTGGCCTTCCTGGATATCAGCCCCCTGGCCAAAGGCCATACCCTGGTCATCCCGAAGCAGGAAGTGGATTATCTGTTTGACCTGGAGGATGCAAAATACAGCGCACTGCAGTTGTTCGCAAAAAAAATAGCCGGAGCCATCCGGGAAACGGTGCCCTGTTTGCGGGTAGGTGTTGCCGTTATCGGAATCGAGGTTCCGCATGCCCATATACACCTGATTCCCATCAATCATGTTTCAGACATTAACTTTTCCCTTCCAAAAAAGTCCTTTTCGCCAGAAGAAATGAAGGAACTGGCCGGTTCACTGGCTGCTGCCTATGAACGATTGTCCTGACCCTTGCCGGGATCCTCCAGGTAGAGATCAATCAGTCCTTCAGGCAGATTGACATACAGGCAGCGGGCTGATTGGTCAAAATTTTCGATAAATACGGCCTGGAGGGGAAACAGGATTTCCTTTGAGCCCGCTTTGATTTCGGCAACCGGCTGCCGGGCTATGTCATAAATCCGGTTGATTGTCCCTATTTCGCCATAGATCCTGTCCGAAACTCTTACGCCGATGAGATCATGAAAGTAAAAGCGTTTTCCGCTCAGGAGCGGAAGTTTTTCAAGCGGAAGAAAAACGGCGGAGTCCACCAGCGCCAGGGCCTGGTCAAGGGTATCGATACCTTCAAGTGAAACAGTGGCCTGACGTCCGTGGATCCGGATTTGCCGGATAAAAAAAGGAATCAGTTGCTGCTGAATGTTCAACAGCACTGATTCCAGGTTTTTATAATGATCGGGATGATCGGAGTCGAGCAGGATTTCCAGCTCGCCCTTAACACCTTTGGCCCTGATGATTTTGCCCAGTTCAAAAAAGTTGTCCTTGTCCGGCATCAGGTCAAGGGTTTACCGGTTTTCAGGCATTTCCGGCTTCTTCAGCGGGAGGGTTTTCGGCTGGTTCGGCTGCCGGAGTCTCGGCAGCTTCAGCCCCTGCTTCAGCGGCTCGTGCGGCTTCTGCTGCCAATGCCGACTTGGCAAGAACGGCTTTGGCCACATCTTCCCTCTTTTTATTCTCGGCCGCAAGGCGTTCCTTGATACCGCTCTGGAATTCGGTCTGAAGTTTTTTTCTTTTGTTTTCAATCTTCTGACCTTTTTCCTCCAGCCAGGCATTAAAACGGGCATCAGCCAATTCCTGGGTCAGGGCTCCTTTGGCAACCCCGCGATTCAGGTGTTCCCGGAATATGACGCCCTTATAGGATAGAATCGCCCGCATCGTATCGGTGGGCTGGGCGCCTTTGTGCAGCCACTGAATGGCTTTGTCAAAATTTAAATCAATGGTTGCCGGATTCGTTTTCGGGTTATAAGTCCCGATTTTCTCAATGAATTTGCCATCCCTTGGAGCACGACTGTCCGCCACCACGATATGATAAAAGGCCTGTGCCTTTTTACCAAATCTTTGTAATCTTAATTTTACTGGCATGTTTTAAATGTTTGTTAGGTGTTAATCCCGCAGTCTCCTGTTGCGGGGGCGCAAATATCGTAAAAAATAATTGATTTTAATACTCCCCCCATAAATTTAATCGGTTTTTTAGCTATTGAAGGACAGCAGCTTAAGTATGTTTTTTCATTACACCGGCCTGGCGCTTTGAAACGCGCTAAAGCCGGGCCGACTGGTAAGTGATTCTGGGGTCGGCTTTGGAATAAAGCAGGTCACCTGCCAGGTAACCGGTCAGGGTTAGCACACCGGTCAGGGTAAAAATGGCGACTACAACCGGGTAATTCTGATGCTGAATCGCATGGACCGTTTCCATGCCCATGCCTGGTATGGAAAAGATAGTTTCAATAATGACTGATCCTCCTATGACCATTGGAAAAGCGCCCGCAAAAGTAGTTATCAGGGGAAGGGTGGAGTTCCGGAAAGCATGTCTGAACAGCACCTGCCAGTTCCCCAACCCTTTGGCCCTTGCCGTGCGTATGTAGTCGTTTTTCATTTCACTGATAACGGAAGCACGAAGCGTACGGCCGACATAGGCGATAAAAGCATAGGAAAAACAGATCAGCGGAAGGACCAGGTAGGGAAGTGTCAGGGATATTTTTTCAGCCAATCCGGCCTTTTCCGGGTAACCGGTCACCGGCATGACGCCAGAGGCCGGAAACCAACGTAACGCATCCGGGTTGGCGAAGACCAACAGCAACATGGTGGCCACCCAGAAGGCCGGAAGCGAAAACTGGAAAAACAGGATGGACCCGGAGATCAGGTCAAAGCGCCCTCCGGGCCGGAAGGCCGCCATCAGGCCAACCGGAATACTGACCAGGTAGGAAAGCAGCAACGTAAGCACAGCCAGCAGGAGTGACCAGCGCATGGCTTTGAACAATTCCGTTTTGACGGGCAGGCCGGTCTGGTAAGAAGTGCCGAAATCACCACGGATAATCCCTTTGCTAAACACCGGGCCTTCACCTGTCAGCCAGTTTCCATCCCCAAAAATCCAGCGGTGGTATTGGTTATCCGGATGAAAACGGAGGGTGGGTATGAAATTCAGCCAGGGCGTAGCGGTGATTTGCATCTGACGGCAGGTTTCCACGGCATGTTCCAGGCTGGCCAATAGTGGTGACAGGGTTCCATGTGAGCGGGCCAGGTTTTGGATATGGGCCAGGCTGTTTTGTACAGGTTGTTCATCCGTTAAAAAATCAAGCCTGGACAATTCAAGTTTAATCCCGCTGATGGCATCCTTAACCGGGATGTTAAGCGAATCATTATTCAGGTTCATTCCGGTAATGGCCAGGGTTTTATTTAATTCCAGCAGACTTTGCTGCCAGTTTCTGACGGCGTCAGGATTTCCATACCTGGAAATCAGCCTCTCCGTGGCATACCTTTTTTGTTCGGGGTAAATTTTACCTAACCAGTCTGGTTCAGAAAGTGCCTGCAGGGTGACATAAAATAAGGGCAGATCAAGGCCGAGCTTTTTTCGCCATTCCTCTTTTTGAATCAGCCGTTGCTCGGTGAGCATATGGGAACCGGCACCTGTTTGTACCTGCACCATCCGGTCGGCCGGATCGCCCGGAGCCATACGGCTGATGATGAAGGAAAGCAGGGAAATGATGACCAATACGGGCAAAAAATAAAAAAGTCTTCTGACGAAAAATCGAAACATCAACAATTCATTAAGTATTCAGGACCGGAGCGCGGGGCCTCGTAGCAGGCCATGTTTACAGGGAAGCGTTGTTGGTCATGACAGCACCGGGGGCCAACAACTTCAGGTTATTCAGAATCAGGCCAGGTCGTTCAAAATACATTTCCCCGTTTCCAAAACGTTTGTGCACGATCACCCTTCTCAGGCTTGAAAACAGGAAAATATATGGCTGTTCATCATATACCAGTTGCTGAAACCGCCTGACCAGGGGCAGGCGTAAGGAATCGTTCATGGTATATTTAACCGAATCAATCAGCGCATCGGAGGCAGCATTGCCAAACCCGGGATAATTACTGCCTTCCGAGGTCCAACTGGAAGTGTGCCAGAGCTGCGTAAAATCTTCGGGTAACATGGAAGAGGCCCAGGAACTGAGCATCATATCAAAATCATGTTGCCGAGCGGCCAGCACGAGGCCGGGCACATCCATCGGATTTAAGTCAGCCTTCACGCCTGCCTTATACATGGCCTCGGCCATCATGGATGCAATGTCCTTCCATTCCACCTGGGTGGTATAGTAATTCAGTTTAAACTCCATTTTCACTTTCCTGCCGTCAATCATTTTATCCAGGATGTTATCCCCGTCCGAATCTTTCCACCCCGCTTCATCAAGTAGTTTCCGGGCCTCCTTCACATCAAAAGGAATGGGCGCAAGGTCGCCGTTGAATTCTGGCTTCAGAAAGGAAACCGGCCCGACCATGCGTTTATTCTTGCCTTTATGTACGACACGGATGATCTGGTCCACGGGGGTGAGCAGGGCCAGGGCCCTCCGGACGCGGACATCCGTAAAAAGCTTCTGGTGCCTGATACCGTCGGGCTTCATGTTTAAAGCTGCATAGGAATAATTGTAGGTATCGATAAAACCGGAATTGTAATTTTCATTAAAGCCTTTATCGGCCTGCAGGTTCATCAGCACCTTGGTGGAGACGGAACCGGATGCATCGAGGGTCTGGGATTTAAATTCCAGTTCCTGGGAGTTCGGATCCCTGTTAACCTTAAAAATAATTTTTTCGGGAAGGGCCTTTTCCTGGTAAAACGTACTGTGTTCCGTCCAATGGTTTTTCTTTTTGGTCAGGATCACCGACTGCCCGGCTTCCCAGGAGGTAATGGCATACATACCCATTCCGGTCAGGTATTTAGGGTCATGCCCGTATTTCGGATCATTAAATTCAGCAGCCCAGTCAACCAGGTCGGGATGTGCCGCTGCGTTGAATGATGAGTCGTTGAGCTGAGGAAAGGAGTAATGTGACAACACGTTTTTGGGATCAAAATAGGCCTGTTGCATAATGGGAAAGTCGGTCCAGAAGGCAATGTTCTGCATATAGGTATTTTTCATCACCACGGTAAATTTCCTGACGTTGGACGGATCGGGAAGGATATCCTGCATGTTTTGCCAGTATGCTTTCACAAAGGGATTGTTAGTCAGGGCGCATATATTGGCTTTTCCGGTAAACAAAATGTCCCGGACTTCAAGCCTGTCTCCATTATCCCAGAGGGGTTCGTCTCTCAGTTCAAACGTAAAACGCAAAAAGTCGGGTGAAACTTCCGGCATGGCTTTAACCAGGGAAGGGTGCAGGGTCAGGGCACGGAAATCCGTTGTAATCAAAGCCATCTGGGTGTATAAATTGACTTCCGACCTCACGGAGTTGGTGCCGTTGGAAGGATGCATATCATCCGGGTCGCTGATGGAATGGTAAATCACCGTATTTTCTTTGTTCCAGGATGGTAAAAATGCAGCTGCATCGGCAAAGCGGACATATTTTACCGAATCCCCTGTTTGACGGGTGACCTGGCCTTCGTTCTTTACACCGCTGTGGGTGCAACTTTCAAAAAATACCAGGAAGCAGGCCGCAGGTAATAAAAAAAACCGGTTCCGTTTCATATCTTATTCTGGTTCTGTTGATGCAAACCTACTGGAATTTATCTGCATATCAAAATGAAGAATGGCGAAACCGGACCCTCAAAAACAAGGGTCATCGGAACCGGTATGCGGGTGGTTGGGAAATACAGGAGTGTTTTACGGAAAAATACCGTGCCTCCATGAAATATTCCGCAGCAAACGGACAGGTATTCAGAATGATTTTAAAATGACCGTCTGCCGGACATCTGGATAATGCCTGCCCTGGAAAAGACATTTATAACGATAATTTATTTCCTATCTTTCCATCCTGATTTATTTATTGCGGATGATTATTTATAATGTAACGGTAAATGTGGAAGAGTCCGTTCACGAGGACTGGCTGGCATGGATGCGGAACGTGCATATTCCGGAGGTGATGAGTAAGGGGATTTTTTCAGGTCACCGCATGTTCAGGGTCCTGGCCGATGAGGGAAGCGGAAGCTATACCTATGCCATTCAGTATACCTGCGACAGCCTTGAACTGGCGGAGACCTACCGGGAGCGTTTTGCGCCCGCCCTGCAGGAGGAAAGCAGGCGCAGGTACAAGGACAAAACAGTTGCATTCCGCACCCTGCTGGAACTGGTACCGTCCCGGGCGATATGAAGCGATACCTGCTGCTGATTTTATTCATTCCGCTGACGGTTCCTGTTTCATCACAGGATTTAAAGGCCAAGGAATACCTGCTGCGGATGCTGGATTCGATCGACAGGCTCGTGTGTGCGAGTTACAACATCAAACTTCACGAACGGGTTGGCGATAATTTCCGGGATTCGGAATTTAATGTCAAACTCTTTGTTCGTCCCTTTAAACTCTATGCAAAAAGTCTGTATCCCAACGAGGGAGCGGAAGCCCTGCTGGTTGACGGGTTTAACAATCAGAAAGCCCTGATCAACCCCAACCGGTTTCCATTTATCAACCTGAGTCTTGCAGCAAACAGCAGCCTGCTCCGGAAAAATCATCATTACACGCTTTACGATATGGGCTTCAGTTACCTGGAAAGGGTATTAAAGGGATACCTGAAACAGGACTCACTGGCATTTTTTAAGATCCTCCGTTTTTCTCCAAACCTGGAATATGCGGGAAGGCAATATTACCTGCTGGAAATGGATTATCCTGATTTTTCTTACGTAGACTATAAAGTGAAGCCTGATGAAAACATCTGCTCCATCGCAGCGCAGTTGCTTGTGAATGACTATAAAATCCTGTCGATTAATCCTCAGCTGAAAAGCTATGATGATGTACGGCCCGGGCAGGTGATCCGGGTTCCGAATGCTTTTGCACGGAAGATCGTACTGTATCTCGATAAAACAACCCTCTTGCCGCTGATCCAGACCGTGTATGACGATCAGGGATTGTTTGGAAGGTATGAAATGCGAAACTTCCAGGTGAATCCCGTCCTTGACAAATCGGAATTTACCACCCGTTTTCCGGGTTACGGCTTTTAGCAGCATGAAACAGGTAAAGCCCAAAAAAAGTCTCGGACAACATTTCCTGATGGACCAGGCGATTGCCAGGCGGATTGTGGACAGCCTGCTTCCTTTACCTGGAAACCCGAGGGTTCTGGAAATCGGGCCCGGTATGGGTGTCCTGACGGAATATCTTTTACAAATCCCTGCCATTCAATTGAAGGCCGTCGATATTGATGAGGAGTCCATTCGATACCTGGACGAAAAATTCGAGGGTTCCGGCGCTCAGTTTCTGAATGGCGATTTTCTTAACGGTGATCTGAATGATTATTTCCACGCATCCTTCACGGTTATCGGCAATTTTCCGTACAACATTTCCTCCCAGATACTTTTCCGCATGCTGGAAAACAGGGAATTGGTTCCGCAACTCGTGGGTATGTTCCAGAAGGAAGTGGCCATGCGGATCTGTTCGCCTCCCCGGAAAAAGGATTACGGCATTCTTTCCGTCCTGGTTCAGGCCTGGTACGAAACGGAATATTTTTTTACCGTTGATGAGCATGTTTTCCGGCCTCCCCCTCAGGTCAAATCGGGCGTGATCCGGCTGACCAGGAAAGAAGGATTTGAACTGGGCGCGGAGGAGCCTTTATTTATCCGCGTGGTGAAGATGGCCTTTAACCAGCGCAGGAAAACCCTGCGGAACGCCCTGAAATCACTGCTGAATGAGTCGGTTCCGGCAGACCATCGGTTTCTCGGGCAACGCGCGGAGGAACTTACCTGGCGGGATTTTACCGAACTGACGAATCTTTTATTCAATTCGACTTGACTTTTACAAGGACAAAGTCCGAAGTGAAAGTCGTA
>CAYWHE010000167.1:0-9152 GCA_964458125.1 uncultured Flavobacteriaceae bacterium
GATGACCTGACGTTTACAGCGGTTGTAATCTATATTTTATTTATAGGCTATTTTGGAATTATGCAGACGGATATTTTTTCCCATAACCCGCCCGCTATACCCGGAGATCCGTCAACAGTGAAACCTGTTGAAAATGAATGGGAGGATTCCTCCGCTCCCGAATCAACCTCTGAAGCAGGTGCCGAAAAGGGAAAATACCTGAAGTCCGGACTGGCTGAAAACGAGTTGCAACAAATTCATAGTCGACTGACTAATTTAATGCAGCAGGAAAGAGTGTACACCAACCCCGAACTTACCCTGGGGGAAATCGCCCAGATGCTGAACATTCATCCCAACCATCTGTCGCAGGTCATCAATTCCATGGAAAAGAAGAATTTTTACGATTATATCAATTCCCGGCGGGTGGAGGAATTTAATAAGGTTGTCAGGATGCCTAAAAATCAAAAGTTTACATTGCTTTCCCTGGCTTATGAATGCGGTTTTAATTCCAAAACGTCCTTCAACAGAAATTTCCGGAAGGTAACCGGATTATCACCCTCCGAATACCTGAAACAAATTCAGGTCAGTTTATCCCCTGAAATATAAGGAGACAGGTTCAGGATTTTCGATTGCTTTTTTGCCTTTTGCTCAGGTTTCCCCCCTGAATTTTTTGGTTCAAGTTCCAGGGCATGGTTCATCTTTTATAAAACCCTTTAAATCAGCTGATTAAATTTCCGTTTTTTTTGAAAACTGATGGTGCCACCTTACAGGTTGGGGCGATGAGGCCTCCCTGGCGATGTTTCTTTGCCGGAAATTTAAACTAAAAAAAACTCAAAAATGAAAAAGTATCAATTACAATTATTCACCGGAAACATGGCCATACTGGCTATTGTATCGGCCCTGCTTCTTGGGGGATGCAAAAAGGAAATGAATTTGAAGGAACCGGGCAACCTGGTTCCAAAAACCGTAGACCTGGATCCGTCCATTCCTTCAATTTCCGTTAACGGAACCCAATTGCATGCGGAGGCATTTGGAAACCCGAATGACCCGATGGTTATTTATTTGCATGGAGGCCCTGGCTCTGATTACAGAAATGCTTTAAATGTCAAGCAGTTAACTGAAAACAATTATTATGTGGTTTTCTACGATCAGCGTGGCTCGGGTTTATCTAAAAGGCACCCCGAAAACACGTATTCGATTCAGAACATGCTGGATGACCTGACGGCTGTGATTGATCACTACCGGACGTCTCCTGACCAAAAGGTTTTTCTCTTCGGGCATTCCTGGGGAGGCATGCTGGCTGCGGCTTATATTAATGAATACCCGGACCGCATCCATGGAGTTGTTTTTGCGGAGCCCGGTGGTTTCACCGATGAAATGATCAGGGAATATGGTGAATTGAGTCGCAAAATAGAATTGCTTGCGGAGGCCTCCAATGATGCCGTTTACCTGGACCAATTTTTAACGGGAAGGGAGAATGACCATGAAATCCTCGATTATAAAATCGCTTTAGCCTCCAGTTACACATACAGCAAGGCGAATAGCGAAGGTATTGAAGGACCTTCCCCGTTTTGGAGGCACGGTGCCGTTCTCCTGAGCCATTTTATTGAAATTGCCGATAAAGATGGATTTGACTTTACACAGAACCTGCATTTGTTTGCACCGAAGGTATTGTTCATCTATAGTGAATTAAATTCCGCTTATGGATGGAAAGTCGCTCAAAAGGAAGCGGCATATTTTTCCAATGCCGTCATCACCGAAATAAAAGGCACTGGGCATGAAATGATTTACTTTAAATGGAATAATGTTTACACACCCGTTTTAAATTACCTCAACTCTTTAAGATAATCAACAACATGAAAACGATCAAAAAAACACTCCCTCTTGTATGTATTTTATTCCTAGCCGGCGGCGCCAACTCACAAAACGTGAATTGGGGCGGTCTGAAACCCGAAACCAAACACCTGCTTACGCTGAACGTGGGGTGGGACTACGGCCTGGTTTATGGAATTGGTTACAGCTACCAGTTGAAATCCAAAATGCCTGTTTTGTTGCAGGCTTCATACTCCTTTCCGTCCGGCGGAAAATGGCTTGACGATTTTAAAGCCAAAATCGGAGGACAGGTCCGGGTATACCGCATCGATGACTTTCAGTTCAGCGCATCCATTCACGGCATTTACAGGCGTTACGAAAATCCACTGGTCCGTATGCAGAATTTCGGAAGTGAAATGTCAGGCGTTGTCGGCTATTACAGGCCCAAATGGTTTGCAGCCGCCGAAGTTGGCTTTGACAAGGCCATTGTAACCCATTTTAAACACTCCGATACCTATAAGGAATTTACTTATGCCGGCGTCCGGGATGGCTGGTACGAACCTGCTACGGGAGGGAATTTCCACTATGGCCTGCGGACCGGTTTTTCCATGAAAAAATATGAGTTTACGGTGTCGGCGGGAAAGGTTATTACCCAGGATTTTAAAACCAGGCCGATGATTCCTTATTATGCCAATCTCGGTTTTAATGTGAAATTTAATGATGGTAAAAAAACCAACCGGTGACCAGGCCGCTGTAACCGGTTGCCGGTTGTTCGATGAAATAGGATGAGGAAACGGGAAGCCGCATGAACAGTGCGGCACTTCCCGTTTTTTTTTCAGGAAGCCGGGCCGGGGTGAATAGGAGGGTGGAGTGAGAAATCGCCGGAACAAAATTTTTTTGTTTTTAAAAAACCGCTTCGGGTTTCAGCAAACTGGTCCGGGTTAGCTTTATTCCGTGAGCATGAATGGTTTTTAATTATATTTGTTCGCCGTTGACGGAGGCTTCGGTATGATTTCGCAATCCGTCAGGACCATGAAGGGGAGTCCGTTCAAATTCAAGCCAAAAAAAACAGTCCCATGATCAGCGCCAAAGCCGGCAATATGGACCAATTCATTGCGGCCTTTTCAGTTGATGTACAGGACCGGCTCAGGCAGATCCGCATGACCATCCGCAAAGCCGCACCGGAAGCCGGGGAGAAAATCAGCTATGGCATTCCCACCTTTTCCCTGCATGGCAACCTGGTGCATTTCTCAGCCTACAGAAATCATATCGGTTTTTATCCCTCATCTTCTGGCATCAGGGCATTTCAAAAGGAACTTTCCGGTTATACCTGCTCCAAAGGAACGGTCCGGTTTTCATTTGATAAACCGCTGCCACTGGGATTGATTGCTAAAATGGTCAGGTTCAGGGTAAGAGAAAACAAAGAAAAAGCCAGGAATAAAAAGCCGCAAAAAAAATAACCTATACCGGTTCGCGCCGGCATCACCTGCCCCCTTGTCATGCTCAGAGGGCAGATGCAGGCTGGTGAATAATTCAGTTTCATCCACAGCAATCCATTTTTATATACATATCCGAATTGTCCGGGCATGCCAACGGGGGTTACAGGCCTCACAAACTGTACTGATTTTGATCATAGTTCCCGCCGGGATCAAACCTGAAATTTGATGGGTTATCCCGGCATGGGGAAATGGTCGTATAGACATATCGTCATGGAAAAGAAAGAACAAATCAACGCACCAATGATCCTGCCCTTCAATGGGATTCATGCCCATGATGTCAGATTGGTCGGCGGAAAGAACGCATCGCTGGGTGAAATGTTCAACCAGCTATCGGGAAAGGGCATTCATGTCCCCGACGGATTTGCATTAACCGTTCATGCATTCTGGGAATTTATTTATTCCAACCGGCTCAAGGAAAAACTCAGCAACCTTTTCGGGGGACTGGACCTGGTGGAATACAGTAACCTGCATGAAACCGGGCTGGCCGCCAGGGAATTGATGAGCCAGGCCGTTTTACCTGAAAACGTCATACACGAAATAAGGACGGCTTACCAGGCCCTTTGCAAGGGTTATGGGGAGGAGGTCTCCGTAGCGGTAAGAAGCAGCGCCACGGCCGAGGACCTGCCAACGGCAAGCTTTGCCGGTCAGCATGAATCGTTTTTAAATATTTCGGGCGAAGAAGAATTGATCCGCGCCATACACCGCTGTTACGTTTCCCTGTATACCGACAGGGCCATCAAATACCGTCAGGATAACGGTTTTAAGCAAATGGACGTGGCGTTATCCGTGGGTGTTCAAACCATGGTTCGTTCCGATCTGGCCTGTTCCGGGGTGGCTTTCACCATTGAACCCGAATCCGGCTTTCAGCAGGTCATGCTCATCAGCGGGGCCTGGGGATTGGGGGAGAATGTGGTACAGGGAACCGTCAACCCCGATGAATATTATGTTTTCAAACCCACCTTTATGGATGGGTTTAATGGCGTTATATCCAAGAAGACCGGCAGCAAACAGAAGCGCATGGTCTTTGCCACGCAAAGCGATCATCAGCCGGCCATCACCGTCATCAATACGGACACTCCCGAAGAGCTAAGGGAAAGGCTGGTGCTGGACGATTCGGAAATAAACCTGCTGGCTCAATGGATGCTCATCATTGAACGGCACTATGGCCAGGCCATGGATATTGAATGGGCCAGGGATGGCATTACGGGACAGCTTTACATCGTACAGGCCAGGCCCGAAACCGTTCATGCGGGCCGCAATCCCTATACCCTTACCGAATATACCCTGGTGGAAAAGAAATCAGCCATCACTTCCGGCAGCGCCATTGGAAAAAAAATTACTTCCGGCATGGCCCGCTTGTTATCCTCTCCAGCGGAAATTGAGAAGGTCAAAAAGGGAGATATTATCGTCACCGGCACCACCAATCCCGACTGGGATCCCGTTCTCAAAAAGGCATCGGCCATCATCACCAACAAGGGCGGGAGGACCAGTCATGCTTCCATCGTGGCCCGGGAACTGGGTGTGGCCGCTATTGTGGGTACCGGCGATGCCACGGAGAAAATAGCCGACGGGCAGCTGATCACGGTCAGCTGTGCGGAAGGTAAAACGGGATTTGTTTACGACGGAAAACTGGAATGGAAGGAGACCCGCCTGGATTTCCGTAAAATTAAAATGCCGGCAACCAGGCCCATGATGATTCTTGGTGATCCCGAAAAGGCGTTTTCCCTGTCCTTTTATCCCAACCAGGGCATTGGTCTGATGCGCCTGGAGTTTATCATCAACAGTACCATAGGCATACATCCTATGGCCCTGGTCCGGTTCGACAGGTTGCAGGACCCGGCGGTGAAAGCGGAAATTGAAAAACGAACCCGCGGGTATGCAAACAAGGAGCAGTTTTTTGTGGATAAACTTGCCCAGGCGGTGGCCACCATCGCCTGTGCGTTTTATCCGCATGAGGTGATTGTGCGGATGAGTGATTTTAAATCCAATGAATACGCCAGTTTGCTGGGCGGAAAATATTTTGAGCCCGGGGAGGAAAATCCCATGATCGGTTTCAGGGGCGCTTCCCGGTATTATAACGAACGCTACCGCGAAGGTTTCCGCCTCGAATGCCTGGCTATGAAAAGGGTAAGGGAGGAGATGGGCCTGGTCAATGTCAAACTGATGATCCCCTTCTGCCGGACGGTGGAAGAAGGGCAGCTCGTGGTCAAGGAAATGGCGGCCAATGGTCTGAAACGCGGGGATAACGGACTGGAAATTTACGTCATGTGCGAGGTTCCCAGCAACGTCATCCTGGCGGAGGAATTTGCAAAGGTGTTTGACGGTTTTTCCATCGGCTCCAACGACCTGACGCAACTCACCCTGGGCATCGACCGCGACAACGCCATCATTGCCGGCATCTTCAACGAAAACAACCCGGCGGCCATGGAGATGATCAGAACGGTGATCCGCAAAGCGAAGGCGTCCCATACCAGAATCGGTTTATGCGGGCAGGCTCCCAGCGACTTCCCGGAGTATGCTGAATTCCTGGTAGAGGAAGGCATTGACAGCATTTCCTTTAATCCGGACGCGCTGATCAGGGGAATTGAAAACATGAATAAGGCTGAGAACAGGCGAAACAACAGGAAAAACAACAGTAAGGATAAGGCCGTAACCTGAAAATTATGAGGGAAGAACATTTTTATGCCCTCCTGGGTGAGTTTCTTTTTGCGTTGGCATTTGCTGATGGAATTATCCAGGAGAATGAAATTAAGGAGCTCGAATTACTCGTCAAAGAGGAGCTTTTTGATCCACACGGTGACAAGGAAGTGATATTTGCCAAACTGCGTTTTTTTAATTGCATCAATCAGGCTGTGGACAGGGAAAAATCACTTCAGCGTTTTATTGATTTTTGCATCCGGCATTCCTCCGGGATTACCAGGCATCAGAAACAGCTTGCCCTTAAACTGGCCAGAAGAATTGAAAAGGCCTATAAAGGTGCAACAACCGGAGAGATGAACCTGCTGAAACAGCTGGAAGAGGTATTGGGCAAAAAGTGATGCAGGTTCGTCAGCCCGATTGCTAACGGATAACGCGCTTTATTTTAATGTCACCATCGTTTTCGTTTCCATAGCTTTTCCGGTGACATGTACCGCAGGCGTTCGACGTATAGGCGGGATGATAGCAGGGTGGAGAAATTTTATTGTTCTTCCTCACCTCATGGTGCTGTCGTTCCTCACCTCATCCCGTAAAGTTCAAAGGCTTTTTTCTCCAGTTCTTCCCGGTGGTCGGGATGTGCAATGTCGATCAGTGCTTTCGCACGCGCCCCCATGTTCTTTCCATAGAGGTTGGCAATACCGTATTCGGTAACCACGTAGTGGACGTGGGCCCGGGTGGTGACCACGCCGGCTCCCGGTTTCAGCACCGGTACGATCTTGGAAAGTCCTTTGCCGGTGAGGGATGGCAAAGCGATTATGGGTTTGCCTCCTTCGCTCAGCGATGCTCCGCGGATGAAGTCCATCTGCCCGCCTACACCGCTGTAAATACTGCTTCCGATGGAGTCGGCACAGACCTGCCCGCTCAGGTCGATTTCAATGGCGCTGTTGATGGCCGTCACCCTGTTGTTTCTTCGTATAACGCTGGCGTCATTCACATAGGCCGCATCGAGCATGGCCACCATGGGGTTGTCATGGATGAAGTCGTATAGTTTCCATGTGCCCATGGCAAAGGTGGAAACGATTTTGCCCGGGTGGTTTTTCTTTTTTCGTCCGTTGATCACACCGCTTTCCACCAGTGGCAAAATGGCATCGGTGAACATTTCGGTGTGTATGCCCAGGTCGCGGTGGTTGCCGAGGCATTCCAGAACGGCAGCGGGAATGCCGCCAATACCCATTTGCAGGGTGGCCCCGTCTTCAATGATGCCGGCAATGTGTTGCCCGATAGCCAGTTCCTTTTCAGTCGCTTTTTTATGTTCCGTTTCCAGCATGGGATCTTCGGCGTACACGGTTGCCGTAAACCGGCTGCTGTGTACCTGCCCGTCACCGTGTGAACGGGGCATGTTGGGATTGACCAGGGCAATGATCTTTTTGGCCGAGTCTACGGCGGCTTTGCATACATCAACGGAAATGCCCAGGGAGCAGAACCCGTGCCGGTCGGGCGTAGATACCTGGATCAGGGCAGTATCCACCGGCATCACCCCTTTTCGGAACAGGGCGGGAACCTCGCTCAGAAATATGGGGATGTATTGTACGTTGGCATGATCCACATACGGCCTGATGTTGGAGCCCACAAAAAAACTGTTTACGTGAAAGGCTTTGGCATATTCCGGCCGGGCATAGCTGGCGTCACCTTCCGTATGCAGGTGTATGATTTCAACGCCTTCCAGTGAGGCATGGCGTCCGGCAAGGGCCCGCACCAATACCTGCGGTGTGGCAGCGCCTCCGTGAATAAAAACCCGTTCATGGCTCTTGACGTAAAGCAGCGCATCTTCCGGCGACTGATAAGTGGGCAGGGTGGTCACAATGGAGTGGGGATTTCAGAATGGATCCAGGTTCAACCAGGATAAGTCAATGATTATTTCTTCTTGAGTTTTTTAAACAGCTTATCCTGTATGTGTTCCCGGCTCCGGTAATTGACGTCTTCACCGATCACGAATCCGAAAGGTTTCAGCGGCTCCACGTGATCGCAGATCACCTTGATCATGCCGGTAACGGGCATGCACAGCACCATACCGGGCAAACCCCACATCATGGCACTGGCCACCAGGGCAATCGTAGCCGTCAGCGGGTTAATGCTGACCGAACTGCCGACCACATACGGCGTAATGAAATTATTGTCGAGGAACTGCACCAGCATGCATACGCCGGCTACCCCGATCGCATAGCTGATTTCATCCTTGGTCAGCAGGGCCATTAAAATGGGCAGAATGCTGCCGATCAGCACGCCCACGTATGGAATGATGTTGAGCAGTGCCGCCAGCACGCCAAAAAGAATGGCATGTTCAATGCCCAGCAGGACGAACCCCGTGGAGTTCAGAATAGCCAGGATCAGCACATCAAAAAACAATCCCTTCAGGTAATTCTGTGAAACCGAAGTGACCTTTTTAATAATGGCCAGGATGTTTTCATGGTCCCGGTCACCGCTGATGATGACGATAAAGGTTTTGTATTTTTCCTTGTAAATCGTCAGGAAAAAAACGTAAATCGGGATGAGGGCAAAACTGGCCATCACATTGGTGGTTGCCGAAAACAGGCCCAGCAGGTATTCATCACCGGAACCGGCCGTTTCCTTGACCTTTTCATCAATCCATTTCAACTGCTCCCGCCGGCTGATGTGAAAATTTTCATTGATGAAGGACTGCAGCCGCTGGATCTTGGTGTCGAGTGCCTGTCGCAGGGCCGGCAGGTCATCGCTGAAACTGGCAACCTGGTAATAAAAGAAATAGATCAGCAGCCCAAATAATCCCATGGCCAGGATGATACTGATGATGATGGCCAGCCAGCGTGGAAACCTCCAGCGGATGAGGCGGTTGGATATGGGAAGCAGCAGGAAGGTGAAAAATATGGAAATCGTCAGCGGAATGAGCAGGTCCCTGGCCAGCATCAGCACGGCAACGATCAGGAAAAGCAGGAAGAGTTTAACGGTAATCTTGAAATAAAGTGGGTAATCCTGTTGGGACATGCGGCTCGTTTTTCAAGAACCTAAAGTACTGGATTTATGAATTCCCCCGACTGTCGGCCGGTTTTTTTATCTCCCGGGGCGCTTCAATCGGCCGGATGCCGGGTTGACCCCTTTCTGTCACGGCGGCTGGCGCTTCCGTTGCCTGTTTCACCACTGACGGGGGCTAATTTCCCGTAACCGGATATGGCAGGCACCGCAAAAGCG
>CAYWHE010000168.1:0-9126 GCA_964458125.1 uncultured Flavobacteriaceae bacterium
TGGATTCGAACCAGCGACCACCAGCACCCCATGCTGATACGCTACCAGGCTGCGCTACACCCCGAAATTTTCAATAAGGGTGCAAAAATAGAGTTTTTTATTTGAATATGTTTGAAGAATGGAAAGAAATTCCAGGTAGGTTTTAGGTTCATTCATGCTATTCCTTTATTTTTAGCCCATGAATTTCATGCAAAAGCAATTGGTTTATGTATTCTACGGCATTTCATAAGCAGTCACTGTCGGATTATTCCTTTCTGGTGACCGGAGGGGCTGGTTTTATAGGTTCCAATATCGTGGAGTACCTGCTTAAATACGGGGCCAGAAAGGTCAGGGTGCTCGATAACCTGAGTAATGGCTTCCGGCATAATATCGAGGCATGGAAAGGCAACCCTGCACTGGAGTTTATAGAAGGTGATATTACGGATTTCAACAGTTGCCGGATGGCCTGTGAAGGGATTCATTTCGTTTCGCATCAGGCGGCACTGGGAAGCGTTCCCCGTTCCATAGAATTTCCCCTCCATACCCATGCGGCAAATGCCACAGGTTTCCTCCATATGCTGGTGGCCGCACGTGATGCCGGTGTTCAGCGGTTCGTATATGCGAGTTCTTCATCGGTATACGGCGACCTGCAAACCTCACCCAAACAAGAAGAAAAGACAGGCAGGCCATTATCTCCGTATGCCGTCAGCAAATTGACCAACGAGTTGTATGCAGGCGTTTTTGCCATTCATTACGATATGAAGATTATCGGGCTTCGTTATTTTAATGTATTCGGACCCCGTCAGGATCCGAACGGGCCCTATGCCGCCGCCATTCCCCTCTTTATGGATGCACTGCTGCAGTCAAAACCGGCTTATATCAACGGAACCGGAAACCAGACCCGTGATTTTACTTTTGTGGAAAATGCTGTCCAGGCTAATATCAGGGCTTTGTTCAGCAACCATCCCGGCGCTCTGAACAAGGTCTATAATGTGGCTGTTGGAGAAAGTGTCTCCGTAAACCAGCTTTTTAATTTACTGAAGGAATTTACAGGCAGTTCAATGAATCCTATTTACCGGGAAGAACGTAAAGGGGATGTGAAAAATTCGCTTGCCGATATATCCCTTGCTATTGAAATGCTTGAATACCAGCCACAGGTTAAAGTCAGGGAGGGTTTGGAAGTGACGTTGAATTGGTTTAAAAATTCGTTTCTGAAGAAATCAAATGTTTAAATCCCTTTTTGGCAGATTTCAGAGCAGGGGTCCTGCTACAGACTTTTCAGCCGCTGGTGCCGATATGCACTCCCATCTGGTTCCAGGCATTGATGATGGTTCCAAGTCGCTGGAGGATTCCGTTTCCCTGGTGAATTCCCTGTACCAACTGGGTTTTAAAAAGTTGATCACCACCCCGCATATCATGAGTGATTACTATAAGAACACCCCGGCTGTTATCATGGAGGGCCTGGAGCATGTGCGCCAGGCCGTGTCCAAAGAGAACATCCCGGTTGTCCTGGAGGCCGCCGCCGAGTATTACCTGGATGACGGCTTTGTAAAAAAACTGGATTCGGAACGGTTGATGACCTTCGGCGATAATCACCTCCTGTTTGAAATTTCATATATTAATTGCCCCGACAACATTAATGAAGTGATTTTCAGGATGCAGGTCCTCGGTTATAAACCGATTATGGCCCACCCGGAAAGGTACCCGTTCTGGTATAATGAGTTTGATCAGTATAAGCACTTCCGGGATAACGGTGTGCTATTGCAGGTGAATATTAATTCCATCTGTGGATATTATGGTTCTGAAGCCAGGAAAATTGCTGAAAAACTGATCGACCAGAATATGGTTGACCTGATTGGTACGGATACGCATCATACCAAGCATATCCAGGCTCTGCAGCGCTGTACCACTGAAAAGTACCTTCCACGCGTGCTGGAAATGAACCTGTTGAATAAGCATCTTTGAGTGTTTCCCTGAATGAATTACCTTGCCCGGTCACCTGGCGGGGGGAGTTCACCCTAAAAGAGTATATCATTTCCATGCTAAAAAATCAATTGATTCGGTTGGTTCGCTATAATTGCTGGGCCAACGGCAAAATTTGCAACTTTATTCATGAAGCCGGTGAAGAGGCTGCTGATACAACTTTTATATCCAGTTTTTCCACCATCCGTAAAACCCTTTACCATATATGGGATGCCGAACTGGTCTGGTTGAAACGCCTAAATCAGCAGGACATTGAAAAATGGCCCCCAAGCGGATCGTTTACCGGCTCATTGGACCAGGGGATTTTTGAATTGCTTCAAAATTCGGAGGCTTTTGCCCGCTATATCGAGCAACTGGAGGAGGCTTCGCTGATGAAATCCATTTCGTATAAAAACACCTCGGGAAAGGAATTTCAGAACAGGGTTTGCGATATGATTACTCATTGCATGAATCACAGCACTTACCACCGGGGGCAACTCGTCATATTGCTGCGTCAGGCCGGTTATACAGAAGTCTCCTCCACTGATTACATTACTTTCTGCCGTCTTTGAGAAATTTCCTGCCGGGAAGCATGATTGATACCTGCAGGGGGCATCAGAACCGTCAGGCCTGTTTTTTTTGCGGGATTTTCTTCCTGCTGCCTGTGCGTTTTTTGGGTGCCACCGTTTGATAGGCTGTTTGAATGGCATCGCGGAACATGGTTTTTCTGACTTTTTTGAGGTTTACCAGCGTCCATCCGTATTTTCCCCAGGCATTCGGAACCGGGTAAATGACGGTATTATCAAATGCACAAAATGCGGACTGGTCAATGGAGTTAAATCGCAGACAGGCCCTGTTTTCTTTCTCGTTCAGGGTGGCAAAAATTTTCTTTTTTACCCGGAAGGAAATAATTTCAAAATGCGGGAGTTCTTCTGTACCATCAAATGACAATGCCATGTTCCGGACTTCCAAAGGGGTTATCACTTCATTTCACAATTTAAGTTTCAAGGGAAAAAATAACGGATTTTTTTACCTGTTTTGAAAATTTAACAGGCTGCCCGTTCAGCCAATCTTCTTAATTTCAAAAGGAATCTTTACGATGGTCTGGTAATCATCTCCGGCTTCCATCATATCTTCATCTTCATCTTCGTATAGCCAATTGATTTTAACCTTTCCTTTTCCGGAAGTATGAAGGTTCTCCAGTTTTCTGAAAATGTCCAGCAGGCATTTGGATGAACTGGTGTTGAAATATTCCAGTTGGACCGTGACAAGCGTTTCTGGCCGGGGATGAAGAATATAAGCATCCAGCCATTCAAATACGGGACGGTAGAACTCAACGGCATTTTCCGGGATCGATTTTCCTTTCATTTCAATGGTGCCGGCGGCTGCATCGGAATAAAGATGAGGGGTTTTGGTTCCTGCGTTTATTTTAAAATCATTCATCAGGGTGGTTTATGAAATGGTAATAATCAGACTGAAGAAGGCAAGTGAATCGCTGACCTGATCAAAACTGTATTTCAGTTTATGTCCTGATTTCCGGGCCATGTCAATCATACCCAGGCCGGCTCCGCCTTTATCCGATAATTCGCTGTTGCTGAGGGTTTCGAGGTAATAGGTCTTCAGATCTTCCGCATTCAGGCTGTTGATTTTCTCAATCCTGGATTTCAACCCGTCCACTTTGGATAATAGTATGTGATTCCCGGTAATGATCTCATAATTCATCACTCCCAGTTTCCGGATAATAAAAATGGCATTGGGGTTGATTTCCGGATGGCCATGAGTCTTGAAATCTTCGAGGTCTTCCATATGGTGGTAAACATTCTGAAGGCATTCAATCAGCACATGATTGAATTTTTTTTTCAGGCGGATATCTTCATTTTCTTTTTCCAGTTTACTTTCCATGATCTCGAAAACAGAGGTCAGCAGGTCCTGCGTAATATCGCCTTTAAAAGACAGCACGATCTGGTCGTCTTCCATCTTGCGGTAGACATCATATATATTAGGCAGGGTTTTTACCATATCGGATGACCTGGTTTAAAGCATTTACCTGGTTTCAAGTACCAAATGTAGGGTTTTTTTATAAATCCGGAAACAGATTGTTGTTTTTTGAATTTGGCCTGCAATTACCCTCCAGTCGCGTTTTTAAAACAAAATCTTCGTGTTTGTAATTCTTCGCAATAAAGGAATTATCGATCTGAATTATTTCCGCCTGTCAATGAACATCTTTCGTCAGTATAAGGCAGCCAGGATCAATGAAAGCAAACAACCCCGGCATATTTGGTTCAGGTATGTCAGGGAGATGACGGGCGGGGAAGCTCAAAGGTTAATTATATTAAAATCCGGCTCCGAAATTGATTCAGATCCGGCAGTCGTGGTCATTTGTTCCTGCAGGGCTGTATAATAAAGGGTTGTAAATTCAGCAGGTTTTACTGGTATAAAATAATCCTTTTTTTAAACAGCAGGCCGTAAGTCGGATTCAGATTTTAATTCCCCTTCCGGAAGGAGAGGAGCAAAAATATTTCAATAAGCAGCATCAGGAAATTTAGGCTAATGATACGGGTCGGTGTTGACTTTACATCCATCAGGCTGGATAGATCCCTGCCTGCAAAAATGGTGACCGCATTCATGAGCATAACCATAATGACAGAGGCATTCAGGGTTTTTTCATCGTTAAATCCCTGATGGGTCGTTGTAATCCGTGATACCAGTTTGCGAATGCATGAAGGACTCGCAATCCTTGAATATTAATTTCTGCTAAAATAAAAAAATAAGTAATATAGCCGGAAATTATGAAGTCCCGCCAGATACGCATGAAAATTTCAGGAATTTTCCTGCTCCTGTTATGCTGCCTGTGTTTTCCGGTTTTTCTGTCTGGCAAGACAACAACAACAACTGATTCCATTCCTTATTTTCAGGCCCTTAAAACGAAGCGGCAGCAATTTAATGACAGCACCCAATTTGTCAACCTGGGCAATAAGTTAAAGTGGAATATCGAACAGCTTGATCAACGTGGTGCCCGGACGTTGAAACGGCAGGTTTCCCTGGATGATGTTGATGCCGGGAAAGGCGGTTTGTTTTATGCTCAGGGCAGGTTCAGGCTGAATCCTGCTTTGCTGAACCATTCTTACGTATTGCGTTATCATTCCAGGGGTTCCGTTTGGATTACTTTTAATGATGAAACGGTTTTAAAAACCGGCTTTTTTGCCAATGATTATTTAAGAAAATCACCTGAAAAGGAATTCGATATATTCCGGGAGATCAGTTTTCGGGATACCATCCTGTCAGTAAAGGTATATTTCATTCCTCCGGCACTTTCCAGGGGCCGTATCAGAAATCTGGAAATTGGAGAATTATCCTGGAAGGATACCGAATTGAGGGATGAAAAATTTGATGTTGCTGAGGATATTTTTACCGGTACTTTTCATCTTGCATTTGCAGTTATTTTTATGATCATTTTTCTGTATTACCGTAAGGCCAGGGAGAATTTCTATTTTGCCGTTTATGCGCTGTTAATCGGATTGCAAAAGCTTTCCGGAAATCTGGGTTTGCCTGATTATGCTGAACAAATGCTTACTTTCTCCTTTCTTCCCGCTTTTGAATTATTATCGGTATTTCTTTCAAAAATTATCCTGAATAAGGAAAAGACCAGGATTTGGCTGTTTTTATTTTTTGCACTGTGTATTATTGTACCCCTGAGTGATCAATTGGAGGAATTTGCCTCTCCAAAGGGAATGGTATTGTTTGGCTTTGGCATTGTCTTCCTGGTTATTTACCTGGTGATCGTCAATTTGTTTTACCTGATCCAGGGATTTTTTCAGAAAAGCCGGGAGTCTAAAATCATTACATTTGGTTTCTTTACCGGGTTGTTTGTTTTTATCCTGTTTTTTATACTGACCATGGTGTTTGCGCAAACACGCAATTCTCAGGCCATCGAACTGATCCTGGATTATTTTCCGCCCATCGGAATTCTGACCCTTTTAATTACCATGGCCGTGGTTCTTGGCCGTAAGAATGCAGAAAACCACAAGGCATTGGAACAGCAGTTGCATCGCATAGAAAACCTGTCACAGGAAAATCTCCGCAGGGAGGTGGAGAAGCAGCAGATTCTGGCTACTCAGAATGCGGAACTTGAACAAAAAGTTACTGAACGGACCCGCGAGGTGATCGGTCAGAAGGAAATCATCGAAGGGAAGAACAGGGAAATCACCGATAACCTCACTTACGCCGGACGTATCCAGTCGGCCATCCTTCCGGATCAGGCCATGATCAGAAAGGTATTGCCTCATTTCCTGCTTTGCTATATCCCGAGGGATATTGTCAGCGGTGACTTCTATTCTTTTTTTCATAAGAACGGCAAGGTGGTTATCGCTTCAGCCGACTGTACCGGGCATGGCGTATCAGGCGCTTTTATGAGCATAATCGGAAGCAGCCTGTTGAACCAGCTGGTCAGTGAACGTACCGTTTTTAATCCGGCTGAAATGCTCAACAAACTGAACCAGGCCGTGATTCATTCCCTGAACCAGCAGCACAGTGAATCGAATGACGGGATGGATATCGCATTATGCTGTCTTGACTTTTCATCAGGATTTCTGGATTTTGCCGGAGCCAATCGTCCTTTATGGCTGATACGGAACAATAACCTGATCGAATTTAAGCCCGATAAGTATCCGATTGGCGGTTTGCAATATGCGCATGACCTGGATTTTAAACTGCATCATATAGAATTCCAAAGGGGCGATACCTTTTATTTTCATACCGATGGATTTGCCGATCAGTTTGGCGGACCGGCAGGCAAGAAACTGATGACAAAAAAATTCAAGGAAATTCTGCTGACTATTCAGCACCTGGGTATGGAGCAGCAGCAGCAGTACCTGCATGAATTCTTTGAAAACTGGAAAGGTCCTCACGACCAGGTGGATGACGTACTGGTGATGGGTTTGAGAATCACATGATGGACAAGGTTATAATCGGGATCGTCTTTAAGGTAACCGGGTAGCATGAACAGGAAGAAGATACCATTTAAATTCCTTTTTTTAAAGGCCGGTCTCACCGTCCTGATTGGTTATATGATTCCTGTTCATACAGTTGCGGGGGATCAGCAGGATACAATCCATTCCGGTATTGCAGCCCATCAGGGGGAATCGAGTCATAATGAAAATGATGAACATGGTGATTCTTTCATCACCGGTGTTGTTTTTAATCGGCCCTGGAGATTCATGAAGGCTGATGACACTTTGTTTGCCGGAGTTTCATACCGGGATGAGGCCTGGGATACACTGAGACGGGGGAGCGAGGTGGATTTTTCAGGACACCGATCCCTGGCGGGTACCTTTGGCATAACCTGGTTCCGCACCAGCCTCGATGTGGATTCAAATACCGTCGGCAAGCCACTGGGTTTATATATCAGCCAGGCAGGCAGCGCTGCTGACGTCTTTGTGGATGGAAAAAAGGTGGGGGAATTCGGGAAGGTTGGAGTTGACATAAGAGGCGAAAAGGCCTTCTATAATTTAAGTTCAAAACCCGTACCAATGGTGTTTATGAGTCCCGGTAATCATCTGCTGGCCTTGCGTGTATCGAATTTTCACAGCCAGTTGTTGTCTTCGCGTGAGAAGAATTCCGTTTCGGGTTTTGAGGTGCGGTTTAAGGATCTGTCCAATGAATTTGAGGACCTCATGGATAGCGGGAAATATTTCCCGGTCATATTTTTATTTGCCGTCTTTCTCACCCTGGGTGTAGTTCATAGCATGATGTTCATCTATTTCCGGGATGACAAGCCCAACCTGTTTTTCGGACTCTATTGCATGGGCATTTCCTTTATTCTCTTTTTTGTATATTATATTTTGTCGGATGCCGATTATGAGATTTACCGCTTCCTGTCGAAGGTCGCCGGTTACCTGGGTCCATTGATTGTGGTTCCCCTGATCGCTTTTTACCATTCCATATATTACAACAGGATGCTGAAAATTTTCTGGATCATGCTGGCGTGTTACCTGGCGATACTGGTGTCCGGCTGGTTCCGTTGGAAAATCGAAAACCTGTTCCTGGCTGTCCTGATTACCCTGATCGTCATCGAAATATTCCGGGTGCACATCAGGGCTGTGGTGAAGGGCAGGGATGGGGCGCTGATTCTGGGAATGGGAGTTTTCTACCTGCCCATGGCGGTATTTTTTCTGAGCGGGCTGGCTATCTATCAGTCAGCCGTAAACGACAACTATGTGAATTTAAATTTCGGTAAGGGGGGTGCGGAATTGCTGGGATACAGCCTGGCCCTGTCGATTCCCTTTTCCATCACCCTGTACCTCTCGCGGAATTTCGCCCGCATCAACCGGAAATTACTCAACCAGGTGGAAGAAATCAGGATGCTTTCGGAACGATCCATACAACAGGAAAGGGAAAAGCAACAGCTCCTGGGCGAGCAGAACCTGATCCTGGAAACCAGGGTTGAGGAGCGGACCAGGGAACTGGCGGCGAAAAACGAATTGATCCTGGTTAAAAGCAGGGAAATAACAGATAATATTACGTATGCCCGCCGGATCCAGGCTGCCCTGCTGCCGGCGGAGGCGGAACTGGAGCGTCTGTTCCGGGAAATATTCGTTTTGTACAGGCCGAAGGATATTGTCAGCGGTGATTTTTATGCCTGTTTTCAGCATGAAGACCGGGTGATCCTGGCAGCAGCTGATTGCACGGGACACGGGGTTTCCGGTGCATTGATGAGTATGATCGGAAGTTCTTTAATGAGCCAGCTGGTGAATGTCAGGCACCTGCTGAAACCCGCAGCCATCCTGGAACAGTTGCATGAGGAAATCATCAGGGCGCTCAATCAGCGTTCGGGAGAAAGTCACGATGGGATGGATATCGCATTGTGCGCTTTTGATCTCCATAACCTGAAAATGGAGTTTGCCGGCGCCAACAGGCCGCTGTGGCTGATCCGTTCGGGCGAATGGAAGGCGTTTCCCGCGGACAAACAGCCGGTTGGCGGCAGTCAAATTTTTGGCCAAAGAAGGTTTACCGGGCATCAGGTGGATCTTCAACCGGATGATTGCCTGTATATCTTTTCCGATGGTTTTACCGATCAGTTCGGGGGTGAAAACGGGAAAAAGTTGCTTACTAGACGTCTGAGGGAGATGCTGGTAAGCATTTCAGACAAGCCAATGCCTGATCAACGGGATTTTTTAGGTGATTTTT
>CAYWHE010000169.1:0-9076 GCA_964458125.1 uncultured Flavobacteriaceae bacterium
ATGAAGGAATTTCAGATTATATCAGACAATTTGCTTAAGAGGTTTGACAGAAATGTTAAAACCACGGTGAAAAAGTGTTTTCAAGAATTGGATTCAAAGGAATTTACGGTTGACGACTTTAAAAACTATATGCTTGCGGGAGCAGTGGCATCTTCTCAAATTGAAGGAAGTACTTTGGACCTCAACAGCTTTTACCAAAGCAGGCAAAACAAGACCAATCAAAAGGAGGTGAAAGAAATTGAAAACCTCCTGACTGCCTACCAACATGCAAGGCGTTACCGTCTAACTCAAAAAGGTTTATTAACGTGTCATGAAATTTTTGCGGCAACCTTCGCCAATATTAATAAAAGTCAAAAGGGAAAATACAGGAAAACAAGGGTAGGGATCAGAGGATGGAGCGGGTTGGTTTATTTGGCGGTTGAGCCCCAATATGTTCAACAGGAAATGGACAAATTGTTTATTGACATTGAGCAATTGCTAAAGCTTAAACTTAAACTAAAGGAAACACTTTACTACGCCTCCTACATACATTTTGTGTTTGCAAAAATTCATCCGTTTGCCGACGGTAACGGAAGGGCCGCACGACTGCTTGAAAAATGGTTCAGGGCCGAAGTTTTAGGAGATGGAGCGTGGGGAATACCAAGTGAAAAATACTATTACGATAACAGACAGGCATATTACAACAGTTTAAATATTGGAGTAAATTATTATGAAACCCTGGAGCGGCTAAACCAACTATTACCATTTTTAACACTGCTTCCCAAAGCGGTTTGTTACAAACCAATCAACTAAGATATTTTCAAATAAACAAATTTGAATTCAATAAGCACCATTCGCAAATCGGTTTTCGGTTGCCATATATGGAAATGTTTAACCGGGTTACTTTCAATAAAGCCATCCTGAAAATTGAACCAGGTCACCGGTGCGTTGTTGCCACCGGCATTACTGTGGACATTTTTTTATACTTTTACGGACTTCAAAGATCCCCGATATGAAACTCGCTCTCGGTTCCGACCATGCCGGATTCGACTATAAAAAGGCCATTCTTTCCTTTCTTACCGGGAACGGAACGGAGGCTCATGATTTCGGCACTTATTCGGCCGAAAGTGCCGATTACCCTGATTTTGCGCATGCCGTGGCCCGTGCGGTGGAAAGCGGAGGGTTTGATTTCGGCATTCTTTTTTGCGGCAGCGCCAACGGCGTGGCCATCACGGCCAACAAGCATTCCGGCATACGGGCGGCGGTATGCTGGACGGTTGAAATCGCTTCTTTGGCCCGGAAGCACAACAACGCCAATGTCATTTGTATTCCCTCCCGTTATGTCAGCGAACGGGAATCGGAAGCCATGATCAAAACATTCCTGGAAACGCCATTTGAAGGGGGCCGTCATGCCCGGCGGGTGGAAAAGATAGCCTTATAACTCTTTTTATCTTGTCGGATCCCCAGACCCTTTTCCGGAAAAAGACACTGCAGGCGCTGAAGAACAAGTCCCTTCAGGAAAAAATCGCCCATGCCAACCGGCAGTATAAGGAATCATTCGGGCAGGGTATCGGGCAATATGCGCAGCCGGAAACGGCCCGTCAGCGGGCGGCCCATCTCCGGTGGAAGGCGGTGGAAAACCTGGATCAGTACCTGATTGAGTTTGAAGCCAGCTTCACCCGGTCGGGCGGAAAAATCATCTGGGCCCGGGATGCGCGGGAAGCGGTGCATGAAATATCGGCCCTGGTGGAGCGGGCAAAGGCGCGAACTGTTGTCAAGTCCAAGTCGATGGTGAGTGAGGAGATCGGGCTGAATGCCGCCCTGCAGCAAATGGGCATTGACCCGCTGGAAACCGATTTGGGCCAGTTCATCGTGCAGCAGGCCCACGAGCGCCCTTCGCACCTGGTGCTGCCGGCCATTCATAAAAGCAAGGAGGAGATAGCCGTTTTGTTTTATGAAAAATTCAAGCTGCCTCCCTCCTCCACGCCCCAGGAAATTGTGGCCTTCACGAGAACCCTGATGCGTAAAAAATTTATTGCGGCAGACATCGGCATTACGGGGGCCAACTTCCTCATAGCCGATACGGGTTCGGTGGCCGTCACCGAAAATGAAGGCAATGCCATGCTGGGAATGGCCTTTTCCAAAATGCATATCGTGGTGACGGGCATCGAAAAAATCATTCCTTCCCTTTCGGACCTGGATTTGTTTCTTCCCCTGCTGGCCACCTATGGAACGGGTCAGCCGGTTACGGCTTACAACCATATCGTGTCGGGGCCGCGGCAACCGGGCGAGACCGATGGCCCGGAAGAAATGGTGCTGGTGCTGGTGGACAACGAGCGCAGCAGCCTGCTGGCCCGGACGGAGCAACGGCAGACGCTGAGCTGCATCAAATGCAGCGCCTGCCTGAACGTATGCCCGGTTTTTGCCGGCATTGGCGGTCACGCTTACGGCACGGTCTACAATGGTCCCATCGGGTCGGCCCTGATGCCCCACCTGAAAGGATTTGAACAGGCGGGCTTTTTAAGCGAAGTCACCACGCTTTGCGGCAAGTGTTCCGAAATCTGCCCGGTGAAAATTGATCTGCACCAGGTTTTCCTGAACAACAGGCATACGGCCGTGCAGGAGCTGCAGCAGGAGAAATCGCAGAAATGGTATTTCTTCCTCTGGAGAAAGGCCATGCTGAAAAGAAAGGTGATGAACCTGGGCGGCATGAAGTCCAGGAAGTACCTGTTTGATCATCTTTTCAAATCCTGGAGCGGGAACCGTTCCATGCCGAAAATCGCTGCCAGGTCGTTTAACGATTACTGGCGGGAGAAAATGCATATCAAAAAATAACCTTGCGGGGCGAGGCATTGATTTTTCCCTGTTTTTGCAGGAAGTTTTCAATAAGCCCGGGAACAATCCTTCCTGGTGGTATTATAACCTGTTCCGTTTTTTTATATTCGCACGGTAAACCATAACCTTAAAACCAGACGATAATGAAACAGAAAATTACTTTATTGGCCGCCGCATGCGTATGGGCATTCAGCGGCATGCTGATGGCCCAGCCTTCCAAAGAGGAACAGGCGGCTATGGAAAAGGCATGGAACGACTTTATGACACCGGGCGAGATGCATAAAATGATGGCTTCTTCCAACGGGGAATGGAATGAAGAAATCACGTTCTGGATGGATCCTTCCGCGCCTCCCACGAAGAACACTGCTGTCTGCACCAACACCATGATCCTGGGCGGTCGCTACCAGCAATCGGTTCACAAAGGCGAGTTCGGCGGAATGCCTTTTGAAGGCGTGAGCACCTGGGGATACAACAATTCCCGCAAGTTGTTTGAGAGTTCCTGGATCGACAACATGGGTACCGGCGTGATGTATATGGAAGGGGGCTGGGATGAAAAAACAAAATCATGCACGATGAAGGGCAAATCAACCGACCCGGTTACAGGCAGGCAATACATGGCCCGGGAGGTGATGCGGTTTATCGATGACAATACCCAGATCATGGAGATGTATGAAAGCAAGGACGGGAAAGAAAGGAAAACGATGGAGATTAAGTTTACCAGGAAGTAACCCGGGTTATCCTGAAAGCGCAACGGACGATTTTTTCCGTTGCGCTTTTGTTTGTGCTTCCGGCGGCAATTAAGCCGCCCGTCGGGTCACCTGAACGGTGGATAGCCGGGGCGGTCCTGTGGAAACCCGGTATGCATAGGCCGCCGCGTCCTCCCTAAAAAAGTAACCACTTGGTTACTAACCGGTCGGTTACTTTTTGGAGGACAGGTTTTCCGGGCCTGAACCGGTTGTCATAAACCGTTGAAACCAGCAACGATACAAGGGGTCTGCAAAAGCGGCGTCTTCCTCAAAGGTATCGATCACTTCTTTTTGTTCCAGCGCCTTTTTGATCTTCACCACGGCGGCCGAACTGCCTAAGCGGTAATGTTCGAGGACATCCCTGGAACTGAACCGGCTCACCCCGTCGCATAAGGCGCGCAAAAAATTCACCTGCCCGTTGGAGAGGAGGTCCGTTTCCCGGTGATAGAGGATGGACAGTTTCCGCAGCAGGGATTCAAGCGCCTGCTCCAGGTGTTCCGGTTCACAGTTTTTTCTGCAATGCTGCCAGGTCTCCTGCGCCAGCTGCTGAACAAAATACGGATGGTCTTCCATGATTTCGGCAATCCGGCCGGCCAGGGGAGGGGATATGGTCTTGCCGGTTTTCCTGAACCGGCCGGAAATAAAGGTCACCCAATGAGCCCTGCTGATTTTGGAAAGAAAAATAACGTCACCGAATTTGTAAAACGGCATGGACGGGTTCTCAAACAGGGACGACAGCATCTGCCGTTTGCTGCCGTAAAGACAATAGCTCGTCAGCCGGTGTTTCTGCCAGTGTGACCTCAGTTTTTTCTGAAAGCCCGCCGGGTCCCCGAAGAAGGCCAGGTTCTGAAATTCATCGAGGCATACCACCATCCGGATCTTCTTCGCCCGGCATATATTTTCGGCCAGGTCGATTATTTCATCCGGTGACTGCCTGACCGACTTCCATTCAAACCGGAGGGTAATATCATGCTGAGGATCAACAGGCAGGTTTATTTGCGGAATGATCCGGGTAAAAAATTTCCGTACCGAACGCACCCTGTCCTCCCACCTGGTTTCAGACGCCTTAATCAGTTCCCGGGCATAGGTCTCATAAAACTCCTGCTCCGTCCTCACATTGAAAAGGTCGATAAAGCAAAACCGTATCCGCTTGTCGGTCCGCATGATCCGCTGCGCCGTATTCCAGACCAGGGACGATTTGCCCCAGCGCCTTGGAGAAAGCAGGATGGTATTGATGCCCGACCTGAAATTGCCGGCCAGCAGCTTCATCTCCCGTGTCCGGTTGGTATAAAAATCATTCCGGGCAATGATTCCGAAACTAAAGGGTGCGTGGATCATGTTTACAAAGGTAATAAAAAAAGTAACCGGTTGGTTAGTAACCGACCGGTTACTTTTTAAAAAAGGTAAAGCCCGTGAAGGAAACCTGATGTTGTCAACCCGTCATTTTCATGGACGGGTCTCCCAGCTTCACGCATACGTTTTTTTCTTCGGTGAAAAACCGGAGCGCTTCAAAGCCTCCTTCCCGGCCGACGCCTGAATTTTTCATGCCTCCGAAAGGCGTCCGGAGGTCACGGAACAACCAGCAGTTGATCCAGATGATGCCGCTGTGCAGGGCGGCAGCCACGCGATGCGCCCTCCGGAGGTTTTCGGTGAAGATGGTGGCGGCAAGTCCGTACGTGGTGGCATTGGCATACCGGATGGCTTCCTCTTCCGTATCAAAGGGCATGAGGGTCACCACCGGGCCGAAAATTTCCTCCATGTTGGTCCGGCAGTTATAGGTCAGTCCCTCGATGACAGTGGGTTCGATGAAAAAGCCGTTTGCATTTTTTCCGGGCAGGTGCAGTTGTTTGCCGCCGGCCAGGATGGTTCCGCCCTCCTGCCTGGCCAGTTCGATACAGGACAATATTTTTTCCATGTGCGGCCTGGAAACAATGGCGCCCATGCGGCTTTCATCCGACAGGGGGTCGCCAACCTTTAAGGTAGTCACCCGTTTCAAAAAGGCCGCCTTGAATTTTTCGTAGATGCTTTTTTCCACCAGCACGCGTGAGCCGCACAGGCAGATTTCACCCTGGTTGCTGAAGGCGGCCTGTACGGAAATTTTAACCGCCTCCTCCAGATTGCAATCGGCGAAAACGAGATTCGGATTCTTGCCGCCCAGTTCCAGGGAAAGTTTTTTAAACATGGGCGCGGCCGTCCTGGCAATCCACTCGCCCGTTTTGGTTCCGCCGGTGAAACTGATGGCCGGTATGCGGGGATGCGAAATGATGGCGGCCCCTGCTTTTGGTCCAAAGCCATGAATGATGTTTAAAACGCCTTTGGGCAGACCGGCCTCCATACACAATCCGGCGAGCAGGAATGCAGTCATCGGGGTGATTTCACTGGGCTTGGCAATGACGCAATTCCCGGAAGCCAAAGCGGGGGCTATTTTCCAGGTAAAAAGATAAAGCGGCAGGTTCCAGGGCGAAATGCAGCCGGCAATACCGATGGGATGCCGGATGGTATAGTTGACGGCGGTGTTTTCCGTCATATGCGCCTCGGTTGACAGGTGGATGGCGCCGGTGGCATAGAAATGAAAATTACTGGCGGCACGCGGGATGTCCACTGCCCTGGCCAGGGACACCGGTTTGCCGTTATCGATGCTTTCCGCCAGTGCAAGCCTGTCCAGGTCACGGGTGATGAGGGAAGAAATGCGCAACAGGATGCCCGAGCGCTCCGCTACGGGCATGTTGCTCCAGGCCGGGAAGGCCGCTTCGGCAGCCGCTACAGCCTCCTCCACATCCCTTTCGTCCGAATCAGGAATCAGGGAATACACCTCGCCTGTCGCCGGGTTAACGTTATCGATATACGCCTTTGAAACGGGATCTTTCAACTCACCGTTGATGTAGTTTTTAAGGTATTGCATGGTCTGTGGAGGTGCGGATAATGAGTTGTCTTGCCAGGACGGAGTTCATGGACGATGAAAGGTTTGGTTGTGTCCGGCAGCAGGTACAATACCCCGCTCCGGAAAAAAAACCGGAACAACCTTTCCGGCTTTCTTCACCCGCTGAACGTTCTAAACCTGACGGAATTTTTTTTTAAAATTCCGTCCCGAAAATACGCATAATTTCATTTATACGTGTATGCCGATAACCGTGACATCATCCACCTGTTCCTGCCCCGCCGACCACTCGAGGAAGGCCTGTTCCAGCGTCAGCCTTTGGATTCCGGCATTTTTACCCTGGAAGGATTCCAGCAGGTTCCATAAGTTCCTGCGCATGAATTTTTTTCCATCGGCTCCTCCAAACTGATCGGCATAGCCGTCGGTGAACAGGTACAGCCAGGCGGGGCCGCTCAGGTCAACCTGGTGAGTGGTATAGGGTTTACGCTGATGGTGCCTGCCGATGGGTTGCTTGTCGCCCTTGATTTCCCGCATGGTGCCGTTATCATACCACAGGTTTATATTGGCTCCGGCCCATTGCATCTGCCGGGTGCGGCGATGAAATACCAGCAGGGAAATATCCATGCCATCCTGTATGTCCTGCCGGCTTTTTTCGAAGTAGGCGGAGACAAGGTCCTGCACCTTATCCAGCACGGCACCCGGTTCACGCAACGAAGATTCA
Organism: uncultured Flavobacteriaceae bacterium; assembly: GCA_964458125.1. Taxonomy (GTDB): domain Bacteria; phylum Bacteroidota; class Bacteroidia; order AKYH767-A; family OLB10; genus CAYWHE01. The sequence continues at coordinate 7,160 of CAYWHE010000169.1, forward strand.
TGAACAGCCTGGTTGAGCGCATTGCTGCACATCACGCTCAGCATGGCGCCGGGAACGCCGTGCCCGGTGCAGTCGGCGGCGGCGATAAAAAAATACTCCCCTTCCGTTTCCGCGAAATAAAAATCACCGGCCACGATATCCTTTGGCCGGTAAATCACAAAACAATCCTGAACCTGTTCCCGGATGAAGGAAAGGTGAGGCAATATGGCCTGCTGCAGAAAATGAGCGTAATGCAGGCTGTCGGTGATTTCCCGGTTGCGCACTTCCAGTTCTTCTTTCTGCTTTTCAATTTTATTTTTCTGCTGCTCCACCTCCAGGGTACGCGCACGCACCATTTCCTCCAGCCTGGTATTCTGGCCGGCCAGCAGTTCTTCTTTTTCGCGTGCATGCGCGAGGGCCTGTCCGGAAAGCCGCTCCACCTCGGTTAGTTTATCCTGCAGGGACCGGCTCGTTCTGGCAAAACTACGGGCCAGGTAAAGCGACATGGAAACCGGGATACTTAATATGGCCAGCATGAGAAAAAAAACGAATACAAACGCCGACACCCCGGTAAAGGATATGCGCAGGTTATTGAAGATAGCCAGGGTCAGCATGAGGAGTAAAAAACCAACTGCAAAAAGCAGCCCGGAACCGAGTATGACCGACCCGGGACGTTTGGCCCTGTAGGCATGCCAGATCATGAAGACGGTTGAAAAACCAACATTGAACATCAGGGAAACAAAGAGGTAAGAATATACTACCGTATTGATAAAATAACTGATCACGGTGATGACGGTTAATCCGGCGGTCAGGTAATAATACCAGCGCACCTTGCGGTCCAGCAGGTTGCGGCTGAGCAGGAACAGGCTGTAAAAAAACAAGGGGAAAAATGCCGGCAGCAGGTAGCTGACTATAAGCCATGCGCGGCTGTTGGTATGATAGAGGTTAAAATGAAGGGCGGACAGCAGGAGGATCGCCGCACCTGTAAACAGGCTGTAGTAAAGGTTATTCCGGTCGGCCCGGTAAAAGAAAAAAAGAAACAAATGAAGAGCCGTCAGCCCGGTGAAAAAACCAATGGTCAGGTCAATGAATATAAGCCACAACGCCGGTAAGGCATAGGTTTCCTCCAGGCCCGCCTGGGCTTCCGCCAGCGAGACTTCAGGTCCATACGGCCTCGTTTTACGAAAGGAAACGTGGTTGGAATACCGGATGGACAATACCTGCAGGGTATCGTCACTGAAGTTGAATATCAGCGGTGTGTTACGGGGATCATAGCCTTCTTCCGCATGCTTATCTGCGGAGACCACTCCAAATGATCCCAGTTTTTTCCCGTTCAGGTACCAGTCGGATGCGCCGGCCTGACTAATCATCAGCGCAAGCGGTTTTTGGGGCAACAAACGTTGATCGATACGGATCTTTAGCCGGTACCAATGGATGGCCGCGGGGTTCTTTGGCCAGGAATTCAATTCAGCAGTGTCCCATCCCTGGTCATTACAGGATAAGGATGCCCACGAGCTGTCATCGCCTTCCCTGGTTTTCCAGGAACCATCCAGGTCCATGGAAGTGAGCGGGATGGAATCCAGTTTCAGGTAACCATTGTATTGGGAATTCGCATCAGGGGAGTGAAGGAAGGGGACGGAAAAAACAATAAGAATAAAGACTGCCTGGCAAAAACGTGTTTCAGGCCAAAATAATGTTCCCGTCCGGCTCCAGGTATTCATAACCTCCAAATGTAAACTAATTCTCTGCCTGCCTGACAGGTATGATTTACATCAACCTTTATTTTTTTTCATGAAAAAATTGTATCCTTGCCGGATAATTTTAAAAAAACATCCATTTAACCATATCCCACATGAAAAACAAAATGAGTTTACTGATCGGCCTTGTTCTGGCAGGCTCTTCAGCAGCGAATGCCCAGAAGCTGGTAACCGAATCGGG
>CAYWHE010000170.1:0-9075 GCA_964458125.1 uncultured Flavobacteriaceae bacterium
ACATATGACACCCCTCTTTCAAAAGGCCGGTCAGGCAATTGATCACTGAGATGGGCATAGAGAATTTTCTCCGTCAGGGTCATGGGTCTTCCGGTGAGCAGGCGGGCGGCGGCAATTTTCGCAGGCAATCCGTCATACACCCGCTTCATCATATCAAGATCAAAAGCCATTTGTTCTGTTTTTACTGTACAATAAATCCGGCCGCAAGATAAAAAAAAACGGGCAAAATTGTTCCGGATAACCGGAAAACCCAAATCAGGGACGACTCAAAATAGAATCCTTTTGGGAATGAAATTACCGGATGCTTATTCAGTCACCGGAACCACTACCACCAGTTCTCCGGAGGTTTGAGTGGTATTGACAGGGATGCCACCGGTTACCCGCGCATTGATAGTGCTGTCCCAGCCAGCCATGTAAATATACATTTTTCCCGGCTTGAGGTTTTCGATGTGAACATGGTCCTCCCCTGCTGTTTCTCCTGCCAAAATCAAATCATAACCGGCCGGGTCCGTTCCGGGAAAATTCTGGGTGTTGAATTTTATGAAGGCTGAATCCGGGTAATTTGCCTTATTTAATATAGCCGACCCGTGATGCTGCGGTTTGGCTACAAGGGTCAGTTGCCCGCCCGTTCCCGACACCAGTTCGGGATCATCCTTGTCTGGCTTACAGGAAAAAAAGGCAAGCGGCAATAAAATGCTCAGCAGTGTTAAGGGTGAATATTTCATATATTTATATTTTAGGTTTTTTTGTCAAAGTTATAATATCTTGAATTGAAATGGTATAAGAGTCGCATCACCGCCGTCAAACGATGCCGGGTCTGATATAACAACTGCCAACCGGTTCCTGTTTTTTCATAACCGGAAAAGGGGCCGCCCTTCCTCCGCTTGTCCAGCTGGTTTTTCAAGTAACAGAGCCTGTTGCAAGGCTTCGAAAGCTTATTTATCTTCCCGCAGCACAGGCCTAATTTGATGAATTCACGGTTCACTTAAATTTCAAATGCCCGGACTGGTTTTCACAAGATTGGAAGTGGAAAACCGTCAGCAGCGGGAAGTCAAACAGGCGTTTAATCAGGAATTTTTAAATAACCCGGTAAAAATATTTAAACAGATCCAATTCCGAATGACGAGGGTCAGCCTCCATGCTGTTGATCCGCACCTTTCCGGATAACTGCTCCCAGTTTCTGCTCCAGGTTTTTCATCAGTTTCTCCATGATGGCATCAATTTGTTTATCCTCAAGTGTTTTCCGGTCATCACCCAGAAAAAAGGAAACAGCGAATGATTTTTTTCCGGGCTCCACGTTTTTTCCCTCATAAACATCAAAAAGCTGTATCCGTTTGAGCAATTTTTTTTCCGATTCCCTGGCCGTTTTCTCCACGCTGGCATAGCTTACCTGATGGTCGAGCACCATGCTCAGATCCCGCTTCACTTCCGGAAACCGGGGCACATCGGTAACCTGCAATCCATCGGTTTCCATGGACCGGAGTAAAACATCCATATTCACCTGCAGGGAAAAAACATCCTGGTGTATATCAAAGCCGGACAGAATTTTCTTCCTGATCATGCCCAATCCTCCCAGGCTGGTATTTCCGGAAAAACAGGCCAAATAAAGGGTATAACATTCCCGGGGTTCTTCCCGGAACGAATAGTCCGAAACTTCCTGTCCGCCTGCGGATTTCAGGAGATTCTGCATCAGCGATTTCAGGTAATAAACGGAATAACTTCCCGTTACCTGCATCCAGTGCGGCTTGTAGCGTCTTCCGGTCATCATGACCTGCAGGTGATTTTCTTCCCTGTACGATTCCTTATCTTTGAAATATACTTTCCCGAATTCAAAAAAACGCAAATCGTTGTTTTTCCTGTTGATATTGTAAAGCATGGACTGCAACCCGGAGAAGAGCAGCGTCTGCCGGAGGTTGGCCAAATCACTGCTGAGCGGGTTCAGCATGGGAATGGCCTCGCCCGGTAATCCCGGGAAACCGGCCTGCGTGATACTGACCAGCGAATTATTCAGGGTTTCATGAAAGCCCTGTGCGGCCAGGTAGCGCGACATTCTTTCCTGCACTTCCAGGCGTTCCGGTTTCGTGAAACGAGGCAGGCTGTTGTTCAGTTTTGAAGGCTGGCTGATCCTGTTATAGCCATAAATCCGAAGGACCTCTTCCGCAATGTCGGCAGGACGTGTCACGTCGGGCTTGAAGGACGGAATCTCCAGGCTGAAAGTATCCTCCAGTTCCCCGCAAATCCTGATACCGAGTGATCGAAGGATTTCCCTGACAACAGGCCGCTGCAGGGGCATGCCGGCCAGTTCATCCAGCCATTGACAGGAAAAGCTGACACCCGGATGAGAAACAGTACGGGGATAGCAGTCCTGGATTTCGGCATATTGAATTCCGGGTATGAGTTCAGCCATGAGCAGGGCCGCCCGCTTCAGGGCATAAATGGTCATTTCCGGGTCGGCTCCCCGTTCAAAACGGAAAGAGGCATCGGTTTTGAGTCCATGGTGACGGGAGGCTTTTCGTATAAGGGTAGGGTTAAAATAGGCGCTTTCCAGGAATACCGTTTGCGTGGATGAGGAAATCCCGGAATCCAGCCCTCCGTAAATACCGGCCATGCAAAGGCCTTTATCCCGATCCGAAATCATGAGCTCATCACCCCGCAGTTCCCGCTTTATTCCATCCAGCGTCAGGAAAGGGGTTCCGGGCGGAAGGGTATCCACGCGTACCTGAAGGCCCTGGATTTTTCCCGCATCAAAGGCATGCAAAGGCTGTCCTGTTTCCAGCATGACGTAATTCGTGATATCCACCAGCACATTCAGCGGTTTAAGCCCCACGGAAAGGAGCCTGTCCTTCAGCCAGGAAGGCGATTCCCCGGCAAGTACGCCTGAGATAAACAGTCCCGAATAACGCGGACAGGCCATTTCATCCGCAATGTGTATGCTGACTGGTGAGGAAATGGACCCCTTGAAATTTTCAACCGAATGCCGGTTCACGGACAGAGGAGATCCTGCAGCCCGGTGATCGAGAAGCCTGTTGGCATTCCAGACGGCAGCCAGATCACGGGCAACGCCGAAATGAGAGGTGGCATCGGCCCGGTTCGGCGTGAGGCCGATCTCAAAGACCGTATCCGAATGAACCTTGAAAAAATCAGCTGCACGCATACCGGTCTTGGTTCCGGGTGGCAGTACCAGGATGCCGGCATGCGAAGAACCTATGCCGATTTCATCCTCGGCACAGATCATTCCCTCGGAAACTTCCCCCCTTATTTTCGATTTTTTTATTTCAAATGGTTCTCCGTTCAACGGGTAAAGTTTGGCGCCCATGGTGGCCACCACAACCTTTTGTCCCTTATCCACATTGGGTGCCCCACATACAATCTGGTAGCTGCTTCCGTCACCGATATCCACCCGGGTGATGCTAAGCTTATCTGCGTTCGGATGTTTGGTTTTCTCAAGCACCTCACCGATTACCATCCCGTCCAGACCTCCCTTTACGGACTCAAAAATCTCCATCCCCTCCACCTCCAGTCCGCAACCGGTAAGCATCCCGGCCACTTCTTCCGGTGTTGCGGTCAGCGCCAGGTATTCTTTTAACCAGTGATAGGAAATTTTCATTTTGCTGTATATTTTCCCCCGCGACGTAACCGCAAAGCGGCTCTTGCTCAGGGGGGTGGGATGACCGGGCAAAATTAACAATTATGCTTTTCCCTGTTGCGGCCAGGTTGCCGCAACAGCAAAAAAAATCCCGCCGGCTTTGGACTGGCGGGATTCAGATTAATCCTTTGTCATTTACATCTTTACGATCCGCCTGGAGGCTTTGCCATTATCGAAAATAAATTCAACGGAATAAACACCATTATCCATGTTTGTTAAGGACATGGGGAAATTAATCTGCTTTCCGGTTTTATTGAAATTTTCTGAATACACCAGCCTTCCAAGTTTATCATAAACGCTGACGGCCACCTGGCCCCTGTAGTCATTGTCCATGGCATAATAAAACTGACCGTTTCCGGGATTCGGGTAAACATTTATACTGTTTGAAAGCGGATTTTCATCCACGCCTACTGTTCCGGTCAGCGTAAAGTTTTTATCGTTGATATCAAAGAAGGCATTTCCTTCCCCTTCCACCCAAATCCTCGCCGTTGTCGTGCTGATCATCGGTGTCCACCACTGGTAGGATCCAGTATTGGGAACATGGTACCCCAGGTATATCGGAAAAGTTTGACCCCCGTCGGTAGAGAGGTAAATATTGACGGTTGGAGTACTGATGGGAGCTACATCGGTATTGGCCACGTTCCAGGTTATGGTTTGAAGGGTCATGGCATTGTAGCTGATGCCTGTTGTATTCGGAGAGGTGATGGCAAAGGGAGTACCGGTATTGATCACCTGGATCTGAACGGGTGTGTCATTATTGGTTACACCGCCGCCGCCCATGCGGTTATCACGACAGGTCAGTTTAAATTTCATAAAACGGGCCACGTCGGGTTTATACTCCCCGATGGTCTGGTTGTTGGCCAGGATGTTGGATAGTTTCGGAAAGAGCCTGGTGGGTGTGGTGGCCGGCAAAAAGGACCTGAACAGGGGTCCGTTGGTATTATTGGACATGTTCCAGTTTCCGGCGCTGCCCAGGTCATATTCTTCCCAGCAATAGGTCAGTGCATCACCGTCAGGGTCGGAAGCAACACCCGTGAGTTTGAAAGGCGTCTGGTAAGGAATGACATAATTGGCTCCGGCATTTATCACAGGGGCATTATTGCCCGTAGCCGTGATGGTTGCACATCCATTTCCGGTTCCATTCATGGAGAAGTTGGTTATTTCATCAAAACTTTTGGTATGAAACATGGCATCGCTATGGAGTTGCAGATCATTCGGGGAACAGATGCCGGCATAGGCCATGATGGTGGTGCCGCTTCCCGGCTCATAGGCTGAATTGGCGGCACGGTTACCGCCTCCACAGGCATTGGTGGTACAGTTAAACGTGTGATTGGCCCCGAACTGGTGGCCCATTTCATGCGCCACATAATCCACATCAAAGGCGTCGTTTACCGGAGCCGGTGACCCCGTTACGCCCCTGGCCTTGCTGGTAGCGGAACAAACACAACCCAACTGGGCGATGCCGCCGCCTCCGGTAGAAAATACATGGCCGATATCATAATTGGCCGAGCCAATGATGCTGGTGACGTTAGTTTGGTTCTGACTGAGCATGGTACCCCCGTTATTATTGGTATACGGGTCTGTGGCGGAGTTGGTATAGATCAGCAGGTTGGTGTTTGCAATCAATACCATCCGGATAGCCACTTCCCGCTCATAAATCCCATCCACCCGGTTGATGGAGGTATTCATGGCGGCCAGTGCGGCGGCAACGGTTCCGCCATGAAATGCCGTGTATTCACCAGTGGCGGCAAGAGCCAAATCGTATTTCCGTAACTGGGTGCCAATGCTCTTGTTCAGGACGGGCTGCTGACCGGGAATAAAATTCTTTTCCACTTCCTGCTGGTCTAATGACGGGTCGAAACTCTTCGTTTCAGAAAATCCGCAGGCTGGCAGGGAATGGGAAGGAATAAGATCCTGCTTGTCGTAAGCGATATAATAAACATCTTCCTGGAAAAAATAAGGATCGATGTAATAACTTCCGCTGGCAGAAAGGATCTGGGCGTGAAAACCGAATTGCGTATAGTCAAACCGTACCGTTGCCGCCGGATCATCGATACCCTGTCCGCAAAAGGTTTTTATACCAGGATACTGCGATGCCAGTTCCGGTGCCATAATAGGCGATTCCACGATATAAAATTTCTGGTTGCTGCCGTCAGGCATGGGAAAGGTAAAATAAAAATTCCTGGTGTTGTTGCCGTTCGCATCTTCCATGGGTGCACCTGAAAGGTAAGAACGCAGGGCATTCATGTCAAAGGCCAGCGCACGGAATTTCCGGGCGTGAAAGTATTGAGTACCGGTACCGGTCATGGTTTCAGGGGCTACGTCTCTCCATATCGCAGGTTCAGCCTGAACACCGGCCCAGGTCATCAACAGCACAGCGGTGTACAGGATTGAGCTCCGCCACTTGGAGCGCATTGCAGAAAGTTTTCTTTTCGTACTCGTGAAGATCATTTTAGTTGGTTTTTTAAGTGTTGAATTTTGTTTAACAAAGTTACAATTTTTCCTTGATTTACCAGTCAGGCTGAAAAAAATACCGCCCTATTTCACCGAATCAACCGGCATTCGTTCAGTAGGTTCACGGTTAAAATCCTGTTTATAATAACAAATATACCGGCTCAGGTCCGGGCGGCTGTAAGGATCAATGTTGATGGCGCCCTTTGGTGTCAGGATCATGGCCCTGAAACCGGCCGGGGAAAAATCCAGCCGAATGCCCAGGGAAGGATCAGCAATTCCGCTGCCGCTGAATGATTTTATTTCCGGGTATCTGGCAGCAAGTTCAGGGGCCATGACTTCCGTTTCATAAATCCGAAAAGCCTGGTAAGTTCCTTCGGGAAACGGGATGTTGATGAAGAGTCCCGGTACGGTTGGTCTGTCCTTTTCCTTCGGTGCCGAAAACAACCATCGTTTCATCCCGTTCACATCAAGCTGCAGCAAACGGAAACTTTCCGGCCGTATGGTACCGCTGCCGGAATCCGGTGCCGGAACGGGCAAATCCGTCCAATACCCGGTAGAGTCCCGCTCAAAAGCCGGCTGTATGGTTTCGCTTTTGGATTCCCGCACGCTGCTGATTTTCTGATGACAGGAAATCAGGAACAATAACGTGCCGGAAAAAAAACAGGCGAGGCTTCTCGGAGACAGGATCATAACCGGATTTGAATGGGTAAATAAATGAAAAATTGCTCATATTTAAAAACGGAGTTCAACAAGCGTTGTCTGCTGGTCTGAAAAGGAGGTAAAATTCTTCCGGAAAATGATTCATTGAATGCCCTGCAGGCTTTGAAGTCCCTGTGCGGCCTGCTGATGAGCTGGATTGACTGAGAGGGTGCGGATGAAGGCCGTTTTTGCTTCCGGGTAGCGCCCGACGGAAAAAAGGGCCCCGCCGTAATTATACCAGGCCTCTGCATTCAGGGAATCAAACTGCAACGACAGTTTCATATCCCCGAGGCAACCCGGCATATCCTTTTCAACGGCACGCTGAAGAGCACGCCTGAGGTACATGCTTCCCAAAACAGGATCCAGCTCCTTAAACTTGACATGATCCGGCTTTTGCTTCCTGGCAACGTTCCAGAAAAAAGCCGTGCTGTCCAGGTTGTCCAGCCGGCTGAAGGATGTACCCAGGTTGAAATAGATATCCGTAAAATCAGGCATGATCTCTGCAGCCTTATGATCGTGATAAATGGCCCTGTTCAGGTATTCATCCCGCTTTTCCTTTTCCAGTCCGGGTTCATCCGCCGCCAGAATCAGATTTACCGAACAGGCATCGTTGGCCTTCATGCTTTCCGGGCTTGCCTTCACATCGGTGGTCATCAGCGTAAAATTATTTTTCCAAACGGCATTCCGGATGATGGTTTTATAGCCGGCCAGGATGACCAGGAAACCAAGCAGGATACGATCCAGCCGAAGTTTTGAAAACTGGTCGATTCCCGAAACCCGTGAGAACAACAGGCCCATGACCATGCTGAATCCCAGACTGGGCGCATATAAAAGCCGTTCCCCGATAAAGGCGCCAAGACTGACCACCAGGTTCGACACCAGCAGTATGGTGGCGAAATAAAACAGGATGCCGAAGGACCAGACTCTTTTTTTCTTCAGGCCCATGACAGCAGCTGCCAGCAGCAGCATGTGCACCAGCAGGGACAGTAGTACCCAGGGATTGGAAAAACTGACCAGCCGGATCTGGTTATAGGTGTAATCATAACTCAGGGGATGCGGAAAGAAAAGCAGGCGTATATAATACCCCAGACACCAGGTGATGGTGGCGTATTTTTCACCTGCGCCGGCATGCAGGAAAGGATTGTTGAGCACGCTGTCCGATGGGGCATGCGACCAGCCCGTAATGCTGAAACGGATGCCGATATACACGATGGTGACCAGGACAAACGGAAGCGTTTTCCGGAGGATGGCTGCGGGTGTCAGCCCGGAAAAAAAATACAGGGCCAGCGGAATCACTGCCAGGAAGGCTACCGTGCTTTCCTTGGAAAACAATCCGGCCGCCAGGAATAAAACGCTTACCATATACGAAACCTGCTTCCCGTCCCGGAGGTGCCGGAAGAGGTACAGCAGTGCCAGGAGAGCAAAGAAAAGCGACAGCAATTCATCACGTCCTTTGAGGTTGGCCACGGATTCGGTGTGGATGGGATGGATCACAAAAACCAGTGTGGACAGGAAAGCCAGCTGCGGGATTCGGGGAAACCAATATTCTGAAAACAACAGAAAAATGACCCATACCGTTCCGGCAAAAATCAGGACATTCACCAGGTGACTCAGGATGAGCAGCAGGGATTTGTTTTTGATCAGTTCACATTCGAGGGCATAGGTGATCATCACCAGCGGACGGTAACGCAGGGCCGCTTCTTCCAGATCGTTTTTAAAAAAACCGTAGTAACTGGTATGCCTGATCAAGTCGGGAATGCCTTTCAGTCCCTGCTGGGTAAATGCATTCTTCGAAATCACCAGGTGATCATCGAGGGCATATTCATTCAGGCAGGTATTGAGGTAAAAAACAATACTGAGTCCCAGCAACAGGTACAACTTCCTGCTGCCCCCGGTCTTTATCCTTTCGGAAACGGAATCCTGAACAGCCTGGTGTTTTACCTTTTTAACCGGTTTCTTCATGAGCCAACCTGTGTTGCAGACGTCAGGCAACAAACCGGGTAATTACTAAAAAATACCGGTGATCCCTCAGCCCCTGCCGAAAATTTTAGACAACAAACCCTTTCTTTTCTCGTCTTCCTCGTAATAACCGCTTCCATTCTGGGTATAGCCGTAATTATGGCCGTAGGAATAGCCATAGGAACGGCCGAAATCAGAGTCGTTCAGCAGCAAACCCAGATTGGCCACCTTATCTTCATCCACCAGTTCATTCAGGGTCCGGATAAATTCTTTTTTGGAATAATCCTCCCGCACGATGTACAGGTTCAGATGCGAAT
>CAYWHE010000171.1:0-9071 GCA_964458125.1 uncultured Flavobacteriaceae bacterium
CGATTGAAAAAGGAAGCCAGTCCTTTGGGCGGAAGGAAATTCCACCGGCATTCTTTTGCCGATCCGCAATCCGAAACTTCGTGAAGCGTAACACGATCATACCGGATAAGACAACCAGTATGAACAGGTTTACTGAGTGACCTTTTGTAACAACCAGAGAAACCAGTACGACCCCTATAACCAATCCGCCAAGCAGACGGCTAAACAGGATCGTATAGAAACCGGATGAACAGGAACCGGTCAGTTTTTCCAACAGCCATCCGGTCGCGTATACGGCAGCCGTGACGGTTAGCAAGAATCCGAGGTACCCGAAAAAAAATTCCATTGAAGATTATTGTGCTGACGGTATGGATGAACAACCTATGCCTTCAGGATACGCCTCACCTGTTGAATGACATGCAACTGGTCCTGTTCGGTCATTGGTACATAGAGGGGAAGAATGATGCTGTTATCACAGGCATCTTCCGATACCGGCAGGGAAATACCCTTGCAAATTTCCCTGTAGGCTGTTTCCCTGTGGGAGGTCATGATACCCCTTCTGGAGGAAATTCCCTGCTCCAGGAGCTTTTCCATCAGTTCATTCCTGGAAACAGAAGCCCCCGGCTTCATATAAACGCTGTAGGACTGGTAATTGGTAAAATATCCATCGGATTCAGCTGGCAGTCGAAGGCATTTTATATCCCGGAGCGCTTCCCGGTAACGGTCGGCAAGCCTGCGTCTTTCGGTGATCAGCCAATCCAGCTTCTCGAGTTGTTTGATCCCCACGGCAGCCTGTATGTCCGTCATCCTGTAATTATAACCGAGTACGACATGATCTTCAAAAATCACCTTTCCCGAGGTATGCCTGTCCCGGTCGCTAACCGACATGCCATGCTGCCTCAGGAGTTTCAGCATCCTGGCGGTTTCCTCCTGATCGGTAGTGATCATTCCCCCGTCACCTGTTGAAATCACCTTTCTGGGATGGAAGGAAAAACAGACCAGGGAAGAATGTGATCCGATTTTCTTTCCCTTATATGCCGAGCCAACGGCACAGGCGGCATCTTCAATCAGTTTTATGTGGTGTTCGTCACAAAGGGCCCTGAATGCATCAATATCGGCAGGCAAACCAATCTGGTGTACGAGCAGTATGGCTTTGGTTCTGGAGGTGATCCGCCTGCGTACATCCTCCGGATCCAGGTTGTAGGTGACCGGGTTCACTTCGGCAAATACAGGCATACCACCGGCATAGCGGATGCAATTGGCGGTTGCGATGTAGCTCATGGACGGGCAGATCACTTCATCCCCTGGGCCTATTCCGGAAACAATCATGGCCAGGTGAAGGGCTGTGGTGCAGTTACTGACTGCCACTGCATAACGGGAGCCCGTATAGGCAGCAAATTTCTCTTCCAGTTCCTGGACGCGGGGGCCCTGGGTGATCCAGCCGGTCAGGATGGTGTCGTGGGCGGCTTTGGCTTCCTCCCCGGTCATATAAGGTTTGGAAATGGCTATCATCGTATGGCGGTTTGTTTAGCAAAATACCAACCGGACAAAGATTTCAGGCCTTCTTCAAGGGTAATGGCGGGCGTAAAATTCAGCAGCCGTTTTGCCTTTGAAATATCAGCCAGTCTTTTATTCACCGGGTTCACCCGGTTGGCAGGCAGGTATTGAGGGGTCAGTTGCGCCCTGTTAATTTTCAACATGAGTTCCAGCAGTTCTGCCAGGCTTGTTTCACGGTTGCAACCGATATTAAAGGCCTCATTTTCCGTTTCGGACAACAACGCTGCTACATTGGCGTCAGCCACGTCCTCCACGTGAATAAAATCCATGGTGTCTTTACCGTCCCCGTAAATCTGTGGCGGCCTGTTGTCGCGGATACAGTCAAACCATTTGATCATGACTTCCGTGTAACGGCCCTCCCTGTCCATTCTTGGTCCATAAATATTAAAATAACGCAAGGCTATATACGGCAACCCATACATGTCCTGGTAAGAGCGGAGCATCTGTTCCCCGAACATTTTGGCAGCACCGTAAAAAGTCTTATTATCGTATGGATGATCGGTTTCAGGAGTCGGAAAATGCTGGGCCAGTCCATACACCGATGCCGTGGAAGAATAAATGATTTTTTTGACCTTATGTTTCCGGGCTGCTTCCAGTATTTCAAAGGTGGCCCTGGACATGACTTCAAAAGCTTCCGATGGATTTTCGGCACAGCGGGTGATGCGCAGGGCGGCGAGATGGAAAATGTAATCACATCGGCTGATGATTTCATCCATCATGACCGTATCCCTGATGTCGCCTTCCATGAATTTTACCGCCGGATGATCAATGAAGGACTGCATGTTTTCCAGCGAACCCCGCAGCAGGTTGTCGACGATAATGATTCTTAAAGGTTGGTGAGGAAGCAGTTTTTCCACTACCCAGGATCCGACAAACCCTGCTCCACCCGTCACCAACACGGTACTTCCTGAAATTTTATTCATTCTGATTGTTATTTAATTCAATGACTTCATCGATAATGAAAACGGGTCGTTTCCTGGAAGCATCCAGCGTACGCCAGAGGTATTCGGCCACAATACCCAGTGAAATATTGGTGAGACCAAAGCCGATCATCAGGATGGAAACCAGTGCAGGCCATCCCTGGGCAAGGTCATGGGCAATAAAATGCCGTAAAATGATATAGAGGGTCCATACCATTCCCACCATAAAGAAAAGGGTTCCCATGAGGGTAACAAAGCGGATCGGTGCAAATGAAAAAGCCACAAATGAATCGATCAGCAACTTGATTTTTTTCCCGAGGGTCCATTTGGACCTGCCCGCCTTCCGTTTTTCCTTATCGTAGGAAATACTCGTTTGTTTATATCCAAGTGTCAGTATCTGCAGGAAAACAGAAGAGTTCGATTCCACATGACCGTTCAGCACCTCCCGGGTTTTGTTTCCGAACATGACGATATCAAATCCACTGGCGGGGAAATTTCGTATAGCAAAGCGTTGCATCAGCCCGGCATACAGCCGCGAAAAAAATCTTTCAGGTCCGGAGGCCAGTGTGTTTTTACGGGCAGCCCAAACGATTTCGTTCCCGGAACGGGCTTCATTCAGCATCGCATCAATCAGAACCAGGGGGTCCTGGAGATCGGCATACATAAAGGTGATATACCTCCCCTCTGCCACCCGGATGCCGGCACGCAGAGCTGCATGGGATCCGAAATTTCTGGAAAGCCTGACGATCCGGGGTTTATACCCATGGTGTGACGTATTTTTCAGAAGCTCCACGGAACGATCAGTGGACCCGTCATCGATAAAGATGACCTCTGCATGGAGTCCGGGACGGGCAGAAAAAAAAATTCCCAGGGAGGAGACCAGCATGCTGATGTTTTCTTCCTCATTCAGAAAGGGCACCAATACGGACAATTGACAGTTCATATCAGATGGTTCGGCCCGGATTACCAACAATTCTGCTGCCGGGCCTTGTACTCCGGATGATGTTGGCCCCCATGCCAGCCAGCGTTCCTTCCCCGATGACAATGTTATTGATCAGGTTGCTTCCGCTGCCAATGTAGCACTTCCTTCCCACCCTGGTGTACCCGGCTATACAAACCCCGGAGCCGATCATGGTGTAATCGCCAATCTGTACATCATGGTGAATAACCGTATTGGGTAACACCACCACATGATCACCGATAACCGCATTGGACGTAATCACCACGCCGGGCATGATCAGCACATTCCGGCCGATATGCGCCATCGGGGAAACATATGCCTGCGGGCTGACCAGGCTGACGAACGAATGGCCGGGCAACCCAAGGCCGGATATTACTTCATCGCGGCCCGCATAATTTGCAGCATTTCCCGGTACGGCCAGTATGAATGCATCCGGGTAATCTGCGATTTTCGTTCTCGGAAAAACAGGAGACCCCATAGCATTTACCCCCTGTTTGGAAGGCGTATCATCAATAAATCCGATGAACTGATCATCCGGATGGAGGCATGACAGGGCTTCGATTCCATTACCGTTAAAGGGAAATATCAGTAATTTTCGCATGAAGAACCTCAGTATTTATTCAACACATCAATGATAAAGGTTACTTCCTCATCCGTGAGTTCGGCATACATAGGCAGGGAAAGGCAATGTGAGGCCAGGAATTCGGAGTTGGGAAAATCACCCTTCCCGTGACCCAGATGCTTATAGGCTTCCTGCAAATGACAAGGTACCGGGTAATGCAAGCCGGGATATACGTTATTGGCATTCAGGTATTTCATCAATTCATCGCGGCTGCCGGTGGTGATTACAAACAGGTGCCAGGAACTTTCACATCCGGGAACAACCCTTTGCATTTGTATAGCCGGGTTTTTAATTCCTTCCCGGTACATCCCGGCAATGGCCCGCCTTCTGTCGTTCCAGGTATCGAGGTATTTTAATTTTACAGTAAGCGATGCGCCTTCCAGGCCGCCCATCCGGTAGTTGTATCCGATTTCTTCGTGGTAATATTTCTGATGCGACCCGTGATTACGCAAGGATTGCAGGTGCCTGAAATGGCGTTCATTATTGGTGGTAATCCCTCCGGCTTCCCCGCAGGCACCCAGGTTTTTACCGGGATAAAAACTGAAACAGGCCATTTCCCCGAAACCTCCAACAGGGGTATTGTTATAACGTGCGCCCTGCGCCTGTGCTGCATCCTCAACGAAATACAAACCATATTTCCGGCTGATTTCCAGTAAACCATCAATGTCACACGGCATACCATACAGATGCACCCCGATAACAGCTTTGGTGCGGGCGCTTATTTTTTTCTCAACCTCCTTCAGGTCCATTTCCCAGGTTTCAGGATCACAATCAGCAAAAACAGGCGTAGCACCGGCATGGGAAGGGCCCCAGGCCGTGGCCACAAAAGTATTGGCCGGAACGATCACCTCATCACCGGGACCGATGCCCAGGGCCAGCATGGCCAGGTGGAGCGCTGTTGTGCCGTTGCTAACCCCGACGGCATAACGTACCTGGCAATAGGCTGCAAAATTTTTTTCAAACTCCTCCACAAACGGACCTCCTGAAAAGGCCGTCTGATCAATCACCCTTTCAAAGGCACTGAGCAGTTCTGCCTTTAAGGAGCGGTGCTGCTCCTGAAGGTTCAGGCAGGGGAT
The DNA here is from genome assembly GCA_964458125.1 of uncultured Flavobacteriaceae bacterium. Lineage (GTDB taxonomy): Bacteria > Bacteroidota > Bacteroidia > AKYH767-A > OLB10 > CAYWHE01. The sequence goes on from CAYWHE010000171.1 coordinate 5,116, forward strand.
TTTATGACCGATAAGGGCTGTCATTTAGTTAGTTTAAAGTTTAAAGTAAAAATGGACCTCATGACGGCTTACTGTTAGGAATGATTCGGGCAGGGTTTCCCACCGCCGTGGCGCCAGGAGGTACGTCCCGGGTAACCACAGCGCCGGCTCCGATCAGGGCGTTCCGGCCAATGGTGATTCCGCATAGAATCGTAGCACTGGTGCCGATGCTGGCCCCTTCCTCCACAATGGTCTCCACCACCTTCCAGTCCGCTTCCGTTTGCAGGGCCCCGCCTTCATTGACTGCTTTCGGGAATTTATCATTGATGAAACTGACGTTATGCCCGATGAAGACATTATCCCGGATATGCACACCTTCACAGATAAACGTATGGCTCGATATCTTGCAATTTTTTCCAATGGTGGATCCTTTCTGAATTTCCACAAAGGAACCTACCCTGGTATTATCGTCAATGCTGCAGCCGTAAGCATTTACAAAGTTAAATATTTTAACATGCTCACCCACCTGTACGTTTTTCAACACCTGTTTTCCGCTGTCTTCGTTTAATGTTTTCATCGTCATGCCGGTTCAGTTCAGTTGAATTTCAGTTCCAGATTTCCGGAGCGACTGGCTGGCCGCCTCCAGGATTTTTACCACCTTCAGGCCAAGGTACATATTGGATACCGGAACGGTTCGATTTAAAATACTGTTCACAAAATCACGAGCCACGCCATTCAGCGCTTCCGTCAGTTCCAGTTTGGGACTGAACACATCACCGGTACGGTAATCAATCATGATGTGCCGCTTATCTTCATCGGATTTAACGGAGTAACCGGTATCGTAGATTTTAAGTTTCTCACTCGGTTCCATGTCATTAAACAGCACCATTTTTTTATCACCGCCGATGAGAATCTGCCTGATTTTAACCGGGGAACTCCAGGAACAGTTAAAATGAGCAATCAATCCGCTGGTATAATGAAGGGTCATATAGGCAATATTTTCAATGCCGTTACCGGTATGGGAAATCCCGGTGGCTTGAACCGAAACCGGTTCCTCCTCCAGGAGGTGGATGAGGATGGAAATATCATGCGGAGCCAGATCCCATAAAACATTAACATCAGGCTGAAACAATCCGAGGTTGATTCTCATGGAATCATAGTAATTGATAATACCCAATTCCCCTAAGCCGATCAGCTGTTTTAATTTTTTTACGGCACCGGTGTATAAAAAAGTATGGTCGGCCATCAGCAACAGGTTTTTTGAAATGGAAAGACTGATGAGTTCTTCGCACTCCCGTACGGTAGAGGCCAGCGGCTTTTCCACCATCACATGCTTGCCGGCTTCCAGAGCCTTTTTTGCCAGGGGAAAATGTAAAAAAACAGGGGTTGCCACCACAAGGGCATGGATGTCTGGATTATTGAAAAGAGATTCCGTTTCCGTCGTAAACTCAACGGACGTGTAGGCCCGGCTGATTTTTTTCAAACGATCCTCCCTCAGGTCCGAAACAGCTACCACACGGGCATTTTCAATCGAAGAAAAATTACGAAGCAGATTGGGCCCCCAATATCCTAATCCGATGATGCCTATTCCAACCACAACTGTCTTTTGCTATTCATGGCAGCAAAAGTAACAGGATATTCCAAATTACCATAACCCCGAATTTCAGCCCTGAGCTTTAAGCTACTCAACGGTAAACATCACCTGTATGCCTGAATACCTGAAGCGCAGGCTTCGGGCCTGGTTCAATTACTCCGGTTACGGCTTCCGGTTTCGTTAACGAATAATTAACCATCCTTCTGGTCTTTAAAATAAGAATATTAGTAATTTCGCCCGGATAATTTACTTTTAGCCATAAAATTCCATTATCCATTCCGGTATGAAATTAAAGCCTGTATGTTTCAGCATTGCCTGCACAGAACTGCTGTGTTTACTGAGCCTTTTAACGATTCCGCTTCCTCCGGTCAATGCCCAGCAGGCATGGGGCCTGAAACAATGCGTGGATTATGCCATCCAAAACAATATCCAGTTGCGCCAGACAGTCCTGGGATATGAATTATCGAAGATCAATTACCTTCAAAGCAAGGCTGCTCTTCTTCCCACTTTGAACGGCAGCGCCTCGCATGGATACAATTTCGGGCGTTCGGTGGACCCGCTTAGCTACACTTATACGACGCAGCAGATCCAGTCGAATAGTTTTTCGCTGAATTCGGGTGTCACGCTCTTTGGCGGATTCCAGCTGATCAACCAGTTGCAACAAAGCCGCCTGGAGTACCTGGCCAGTGAATACGAGATCAAAAAAATAACCAATGATGTTTCCCTGAACGTGGTGGCGGCCTACCTGCAGGTTTTATATGCGGAGGAATCTGTTGTTTCTTCCGGTGACAGGGTGAATGCTGCAACCAGCCAGCGTGACCGCACCAAACTGATGGTGGACGCCGGCAATCTCGCCCAGAGCAGCCTTTTGGATGCCGAAGCCCTGCTCAGCAGTGAGGAACTGGCCCGGGTTACGGCTGAAAACCTGTTAAAGTCGGCAACGCTGACCCTCACCCAGTTGCTGGAGATGGACACTATCCTGGATTTCAGGATTGAACGCCCGCCGGCCGATCTTCCCGACCAGGCTATTCTGGCTTCCTCTGCGGATGAGATTTACCAACTGGCCCTTCAATCGCTCCCGGAAATTAAAAATGCCGAATACAAAACCCTCGGAGCAGAAAAGAGCCTGGCCGTGGCCCGTGGCGGTTTATTTCCACGTCTGACCATGTACGGCAGTATTTCCAGCGGTTACAGCAGTGTCACCCAGCGGCTTGCCGGAATTCCGGCCTATTCCGGACTGCTGCCCAACGGCATGTTTACCTCAGGAGGTGATACTGTTTATGAACCGTATTATTCTTCCAAACTGGAGAAAACACCCTTTAACAACCAACTCAATGATAATCTGGGAAAAAGTATCGGGTTTAACCTCAGCATTCCGATTTTCAACGGGCTTCAAACCCAAACGGGCATCCGGAGGGCCAGAATTAATCTTGAAAATACCCGGTATACGTATGATCTGACAAAGAAACAGGTTTATAAAAGCATACAGCAGGCCAAACTGGATGCGGTTTCTGCACTCAACCGCTACCAGGCTGCCACCAGGAATTTCGCTGCCCAGAAACTTTCCCTGGAACATGCTGAGAAAAAATTTAATGTGGGCCTGCTGAGTTCACTCGATATCATTACCACGCGCAACAATAAAAGCAAAGCGGAATCCGATCTGTTGCAATCCAAGTACGATCTGATTTTTAAAATAAAAATCCTGGAATTTTATTCCGGCAAGCCGCTGGCCCTTTAATCCCATTCAATTTTTCAATAGCATCTTATGAAGAAAAAAAAACTGACCCGGAACCTCCTGATCGCAGCAGCTGTTTTGATTATTTTGCTGGTCGTGGCTAAAAAGGCCGGCTGGCTGGGTGATGATGAATCGATAAAGGTAAGCACCGAAAAAGTATCCTGGCAAACCATCACGGAAACGGTCTCGGCAAGCGGAAAGGTACAACCTGAAGTGGAGGTTAAAATGAGCGCTGATGTATCCGGTGAGGTGGTGGAACTCTATGTTAAAGAAGGTGATGTGGTGAAGAAGGGCACGCTGCTGGCTAAAATCAATCCGGAGATTTACCTTTCCGGGCTGGACCGGATCAGCGCCATGGTGAAGACTTCACGGACCTCGCTGGAGGCTTCCCGTTCGAGGCAGTTACAGGCGCAATCACAGCTAGAAAGGGCCGAGGCCACCTTTAAGCGGAATAAAAAACTATATGATGACGGTGCCATTTCTGCCGCCGATTTCGAAGCGATTAAATCCTCCTATGATGTTGCCAAAGCCGAAGTGGAAGCCGCCAGACAAGGCGTGATGGGATCTGATTACGGGGTTCAGAGTTCGGAAGCCAGTCTCAAGGAGGCCAAAGAAAACCTGAACAAAACCTCCATCTTTGCACCGGTG
>CAYWHE010000172.1:0-9070 GCA_964458125.1 uncultured Flavobacteriaceae bacterium
AAAGGATCTTTGGTTAATCAGACTGGATGATAAACTGGAAGAGGCCAGACGGAATCTGGTTTCGGACAAAGCGCTGGTGCAGACGGATTTCAGGCTGATCCGGTCGGAAATTTCGGCCGAATACATCGGCAACCCGGCCGTTAAGCCTGCAGATGAAGTGTTGCAGGCAAATTCTTTTGATATGATTTTTTACAAGGAAATGAAAATTCATTTCGCCGCATTGCGTAAACATTACCTGGCCATTTTCAATCAGGCTGCCGATCGGCGGGAGAAACAACTGGATAAACTGGCCGGTTCAGGGCTGACCGGGGAGGTATTAAACGACCTGAAAAACAGGTACACCAATTCCGCACTCGAAGACCTGATGTTGAATTCCACGGGCCTGACAAAAATAACGGAATACGAGGGACGCCTGGTCCGCGCCTATCAGCCGGTTTACATGACCGGCCAGGCAGGTTCCTTTATCCGTGCTCCTTTCCTGGTTCATAAAAAGTTGATATTCGGCAAGCCGGTCGATACCTTTATAGTCAACCTCGCGGTAATATGGTCCATGACCCTGTTCTTTGCCATAGCTCTTTATTTTAACTGGTTCAGGAAACTGCTGGGAGTGTTCAGGCCAGCCGGAAAATCCGAATGAAACACGGGGACGGTTTGAGGCAGTGCCGCATAGCCGGTGATTAAAAAATCCAGGAAAAAAACCTGCATCGGTTTTCAAGTGCGCTTTTTTCTGAGGTAGAGGTAATCGAGGTAATATAAAATTTTCAGCGATAAACTGTTTGTTTGTGGCGCCTTCAGGGTATGATCGAAATTTTTACCGAAATGCGTCACCAATTGCTGGTCCTCCTGCTCAATGGCGTTTTTATAGGAAATGCTGATGTCGCTTCCCGGTGCAAAGCGCCATAAAAAGAGCAGGTCAATATTAAAGGCGTTGTAACTGAAATTATTGTTTTCCTGGTAAGCGGAGTTTTCCAGGATATCCCCGTTATCCTGGAGCGTAAAATATTTCCGGTATGCACCGCGTATCCAGTAATGTCTTCCGGAAAGACTGAATGACATGTTTTTATTGAAAATATACTGGAGGTTCAGTCCATTAATAATGGTATTCAGTTTCCGGCCACCGAAAATATTATTGCCTTCCTCATCAAAATTGGCATGACCAAAATTGAAAGGGTCGTAGTAAAATGCGTATGAATATTTAACTGACAGGTGATCACTGGCCCTCCAGCGCAGTGTCACATCGGTGTTGTATCCTTCCATCTTGAAACGGTCCAGGAAATTGCTCATGTTTTGCGTGACATCAAGCGCAATCTTTTTCCGGTAATCCGAACTTATTCCAACAAAGCAATAATAATAACGAAGCGATTTATTAAACCGTTCACCATTTTCACGGGGTTCGTTGTAATCATAGGATTCAACCGGAGTGAGGCCGCCACCGCCGAAAACAGCATTGTAACTGAGCAGCATGGCAAACAGGTTCATGTTGATGTCAAAGTTCGTTCGCCTGCCGGTCAGGAAATTGGTTTCATAATTGGCGCTGAGGGAATTATAGGACTCACGGAAAAGACGTGTGGGGTTATAAAAATTGTAATCCACATATACGCGGTTCCGGACCATATTATTGATGGACTGATAACCCAAATCATCGGAACGGAAGGAGCTGTTTAACAGCGTCCTGCTCAGCCCGAATAAAAGGTTGCCGCTGGTTTTCCGGAAGCCGCCGAAATATTTATATCCCAGCTGGTTCTGGTAATTTTCAGGAAGGCTGTCAAGCCTGGTATACAACTGGCTCAATGCAAACGTGCCGTCAATGGCATAGGAGTTTTTCTTGTTGTAAATGGTAAATCCCGCCCCGGTGACGTTGGCATCATCTCCATGCTTGTCTCTGACGACATTGGTGTTGATAAAATAAAGGCTGGAATTGTTTTTAAGCTGCTGGTCAAAAACAATAATGTTGTAATTCGTCAGCGGCTCGGTCAGGATTTTCCTGGTGTTGCCTGCTTCGTCTTCCACCTCGGCATAGGTATTGTTGGTGACGGCATTGAAAATTCCTATACCCAAACCGTTATTGGTACGCCCGGAAACTTTGGCTGCATTCAGCAGTTTCACCTGCGACGGATTCTTTTTAATTATTTCTCCTGCCTGGAGTTGCTCATCCACACTGAAATAACCGGCCGGGATTTTGCCTATCCGCCTGGAATAAAAAAGTTCGTCTTTACTGAAGAGTTCCGTTCCTTCCTTGAAAAATGGCCTGTTCTCATCATAGGTCACTTCCCTGTAACTGAGGTTTTTTACTTTATTGTCACTTTGCACCTGTCCAAAATCGGGCAACAGGGTCAGATCAATGGTAAATCGTTCGTCAATACCATATTTCAGGTCTGCGCCAGCCGTGAATGACAGGGAATTGCTGCTTTCCTGTTGTCCGTTTTCCTGGAATACCGGAGCCCTTTCCAGATAGGTGGAAATAAAAGGCGTCAGGGAAAGCCTGACCGGGCATATGATCTGACTGATTCCTTTCAGGTTACCCCAGTAGTTGATGGCGTTCGGAACATCCTTCGGGGTGAGTGCCCATTGATCAAATTCCCGGTTCCTGCGTATGCTCCGGGTAACCTGTAAACCCCAGGTTTGTTCATCTCTTTTCGGGAAACGGATGGCGGAATAGGGGATTCGCATTTCCACGCACCAGCCTTTGTCATTCAGTTTAACCGCACTTTCCCAGATGGCATCGTAGGTTGGATCGCTGAACCTGGAATCGGTTTGAACACCGGAAGCCCAAACGCCAAAATCATAGGCATCCTGCCGGGTATTGTAAGGGTCAATAACGAATCGGAAATAATCGCTGTTCAGGTCATTGTTGTCCCGGGTACCCAGTTCATGAAGAATACTGTCAGGCGAGGTGTCAAAAAGTTGTGCACCGATATAGACAGCGCTGTTGTCGTAGGTGATTTTAAAAGCGGTGCGCTGGCTGGGTTCCTTACCTTCAAATGGAACATTCTGTACAAAATCAGTTGACTCGTGGATGTGTTTCCAGCTATCCTCATCCATCACGCCGTCAATTTTAACCGCCGTGGTGGTGCGAAACGAAAAATAGGATTTAAGGGTATCCGATGCGTGAGTCGCCAGGGTAAGCAAAGAAAGCATCAGCAGGGCGAAGGTTTTTCGCATGGGAGTTTATCAGGATTAGGCTCAGCAAAGATAAAATTTAGGAAAAATTGATGTAGTTAATAAAAGGTTAAACTGCCATTCAGTGTTTTTAAGTATGCAGGAACATTCATAAACAGGAAATAAACCCGTCATGAATCCTGGCTGGATTATAAATGAAGGCGCTTCCCGTTTCCGGAAAGCGCCTGAGAAAAGCTTCAGCAGAAACTAAAAAGTATCGAGATCGGCGGGTCGGATGACTCCGAACCACTTGATAACCCTTTCGCCCACTCCTGGCACCTCCACGTGAATCAGGTACATGCCGCTGGAAATGATAATACCCCGTTGGTTCTTGAGATCCCAGTCCTGGGAAGTATTGGTGTTTTCCGATTTGATGCTTCCTCCCCCGGAAAGATCCGGCATGGCAGACCGGTTAAATTGACGGATCAATGTGCCGCTGCTGGTGAAAATGCTGATCCTGCACTCAGCAGGCAGGTTCGTTAGGCGTACCCGTGTATCCACCTGCCCGGTCAGGCCTGCAGTTCCTTCATACCCGGAAATGGCGTAATAGGGATTGGGAACAATATTGATCAGGGCCAGGGCATCCCGGCGGGCGTTTGCCTGGTGGCTGGAGGCGGCCAGATTCCCGGTATTAATCCGATACAGCGGCAGGAAGTTGTTTTCCGAAGCGGGTGTGGTGACCGTGCCGCTCCCTGAAAAATGACCGGCGGTGACGGCGGTGAATACCTGGCCTGCGGTAAAAACGGTCCCCTGGTAGGTAACGGTACCGGAATAAACCTGGTAAGACTGACCTTCAATCAATGTTTCCTGTTCCCTGATTTGTTTGACATAGGACCGGTAATCCTTGGTAACACGAAGCCGTATGCGCACCTCAGCCGGTGGTATGAATGCTTTACCGGTATCCCCGGGTGCATAGGTCACCTTATTTCCATTGACGAGTGGAATGTTTACCCAAAGGGCATCCTTCCAGGCATTTCGCTTAAGGCTGATGTTACCGGTTTTCAGGGCGCTGTCAAGAAAAGTATGAAATGCTGCACAGCCGTCATATAAGGGCATGTCGGAGGGCGCATCGCCATTATGCCCCATGACGTAAATGAAATGCATGCCGCCCAGGACGGTATTCAGGGATGCATCGGTTATGGCTGAAGTCGGGTTCCAGATCATGTCGTTCCCGTTTTGTTCGGAAAGGGAGGAGTTTTCACCGAAAACAATATTCAGACGCTCTCCCGTTTCCAGGTTGATCGCATAACCCGGAAACCAGCTCATGCCGGACTGGAAATCGTCATTGCCGGGAGCGGGAAAATTATATCTCCCGTCTTTATCGCGGGAGGGACCGAAACGGATATCGGCCTTTTTTGCCTGGCCGGGCAGGCCAAGGTCAGAGGTTTCAACCACGGCCGAACGGCTCCATTTACTCTTATCAGCCGTAATGACCAGGTCAATGCTGGCCAGCTTTTCCAGCTTCAGGTTGACGTCAAACTGGGCGCCTCCGTTCCATTTGGGATGAAAGGGATCTGAAGCGGTAAACCGCATCGGTGCCCATGTGCCCTCCACCACGTTTTCATAAACTTCACCGGGATCTCCAATGACATCGGCCGGCGCAATGGTGCTGGTGCCGCTCCAGATCCAGTTGGATACCGTGCTTTGATCGTTATCGGCAAAACCGGTAAGCCATTGTTTGGAATTATCGGCAAAGGTCATGTCCCCTTCCAGGAACCCATTGTTGACGGCTCCGGAAGCACCGGGATCGGATGATTTCATGATGTGGGCGGAAAGGCCATAAGCAGGAAACAGTTGTTCATAATCAACGCCTATGGTTTTCAGAGATTGTATGGCTGAACCTCCCGGAGCCAGATCAGACATCAGCCAATGGCTGTCCGCACTCACCCCGTCAAACCGGAATTCATAATTTCCGTTGACTACTCTCACCGGATCGTATATTTTAACCGCAAGGGGACCGCGAGAAGCCCGGTAAACAGGGTGGTAGGAGCGGTGATCCGGCGCCTGCAGAATTTCTTCCTCCGTTTTGGTGGTCAGATCCAGCACCAATCCGCCGTTTCCTTGTCCTTCTATGCGTTGAATCTCCGGACCGTCACCATAATGGGCATTCAGGTAAGTGCCCTGGTTTTCAGGAGTGGTCAGGTGGGGAATGCCGCTATAGGTAGTGATGTTGTTCCGCCCTTCCAGGTAAGGCCTCTTCTGGCCATCCAGCGCGTTGGGATCAATGGGATCGTATTTTTTATATTGGTTGTATGCATAGGAGACCACGGTATAATAATAGGTCTTGTTATTCACAAGCACCGTGTTGCCGGATGCAAAGGCATCAGCCGTTATGGAAAAACTATGGTCAATACCTTCATCGGCACCGTTAACCATTTCAACCGGTACATTGCCGCCCAGGTTCTGATCAAATACATAATTGACAAGTTGTGTAACGCCATCCCGTATATCAAATTGCCGGATCATCCTGGCCTTGTCCGGATTGTCCAGATCGGAAGTGCTGACATAGGCATCCCGGAGCTGGAACACTTTATAGCCCTGGAACCGGAAACGGCATAAGGAATCAGGATAACCTGTAATGGTCGGGTCTTTTTCATCGTAAAGCTCCACGCTGGTGGTATCGGTATTCAGGAGGGAAAAAACAAGTTCCTGGTTCAGTTCCCGGATCTCCACGACCGGGGCATCGGGGCCGTCAAGGAGTTTAAAGCAATTGTCAAACAGAGCCTGGGCCTTGTCATCTGCAACTTTCATCAGTTCTATGCTGGCCTCGGGCCCCCCCTGGTTAGCTCGGGCCCAGACTGCACCGGTGGTAATATAGTTTACAGCCCCCGGAAGCAGGGTGAAGGGTCCGGCAGATTGCAGAAATCGCCTGTCTCCGGCAAGAAATCCTGCTTCCACCTCTCCCCAGGAGCCGAACTGGGCGAAATTCGCAGAATCCGTACTGCCCGGAAACATGAAGTCACAGGAAGGCCTGGAGGTATTGCGGCCGTCAAATCCATAGGTGATGGGAACATCATCCAGCCATCTACCCCTCAGGTATTTGTAAAAATCATTATAACCGTCCGGGTTACCCATTGCATTATCATTGATATTATTATAATAAACAAATTTGGACATGATGATTTGTTCCGGGATGATGTCGTCATCCACCGGTACTGAGATTCCGGAAGAATCAATGTAGGTGCAGTCTTTACATCCGTCACGGTCATTATCGATCCCGTCATTGGCATCGGCCCGCGGTCCCTGGAAGAAATCAATTCCCAGGGATGGCGGGTTGTAGCCGTAACCGGATACTCCTTCATCCTCTGCATCCCCGTTATAAACGAACCCAAGGCCGCGCTGCACATCGCAGCCCACATAGTCATCGTCTGAAAAACCCAGGTCCGGGTCTACCCATTGCCCGAAATAGGTATTGTTCAGGCTGCTGCTTCCCCGGTTGATGACCTGGTATTTATAAAAGGTCATGTTGTTGATTTCATCATTGGTGTTGAAAGCAAAGGCCTGTGCCCTGATTTCAAGCCCGATGGACTCTGAAAATGTTTCCGAATGAACGTTCCCGACATCGTTGAATACCCACCACAGATTTTTATCCCCGAACAGAAAATCATTGCATTCCGTTTTGTTGTAGCCCGGATATGGCTGGAGAAAATTACCAGTCAGGTTGTAATAGGGATAATCCCCTTTGTCCGGTTCATAGGCACCGTTGCCGTTCTGATCAAAAAACGGGGCCAGGAAGGGTCCCTGGTTATAAACCGGGTTGCCGTTACCGGGCCATGTATGGATGACATTCGTTACGGATGCACTTACCGATGCCGGATCATTGAGGTATTGGATAATGTCGGCGCGGGTTGTGACAAAATGCTTGTCAAATGCATTGCAGACGTCAGGCGTTATGTTAACCTGCACTACATCCATGGGCCCGGCCCAGAAATCACTTCCGGTTTGCCGGTAGGTCTGTGCGGCAACTTTAATCTGTCCGGCACCGTCAACACCTCCTATCCATAACGCTCCTGAATAAATCGAGTGCTTATGACTTCCCCTGGGTATTTCATAGGCCGGATTGGCCAGGTCCCACCACATATCCCCGCCGGTCATGATGGTTGTCCTGACGTTGTTTACATCCAGGTCGGTTTGTGCAGTCGGAGTGGGGCAGGTGGCCGCAGATTTGGCAGCCTGAATTTTCAGGGTATGCTTTTGACCAGCCTTGTTTTCCCGCGCAAGGGAGGCAGGAATAATGGCCGTGCAAAGCAGCAGCAGGAAAAGAAATGATCTTGCAGGGAACAGTGAATTCAATGGTCTGGATTTCATGGCGGATCAGGTTGGTTTAAATTAAAATATTTCTGCTTCAAAAGTAGACCCCTGAGCGCCTGCCGGTCAAATCAAAATTATGGACCAATATACATGTCAGATTTTTTTGCACCTGGGAAAGCGTATACCTTTTGGCCTATGGTTGCCTGAAATTGTCGTATATTCGAAGTGGGAAAACAGCCGGCGGGTATGCTCCGCTGAAAGGTTGAATGGCTTCAATAGTAAGGGAACCAGGATTAATGTAAAAATTGTGTCAGGTCAAGGAGGAGGAAAAAACTTCCGCTATGCTGAATATGCTGTTGGATCAGGTAAAATAAAATTCCGGGTAAATATACATGTCAAAAAAAATTCCAGATAAATTATACAGGCTCATTAAGTCGATGACCCGTTCGGAAAAGCGTTATTTTAAAATAACGGCTTCACATAATGCTTTTGGCGAAAACAGCAATTATGTCAAACTGTTTGATGCCATTGATGATATGGATGACTATTCGGATGCCGGATTTTCCAGGCTTTTCCGTAAGGAATCATTTTATAAGAACCCGTCCATCATGAAGAGCCGTTTGTATGATAACATCCTGCGCAGCCTGGATGCCTATCATTCCCGGAGTTCCGTTGATGTGGAACTGCGGAGAATGCTGCATTGTGCTGAAATTCTCTTTAACCGTTCCATGTATGATGAAAGTTTTTCCATTCTGTTGAAGGCCAGGAAACTGGCCGTTCAGTTTGAGAAGTATACGATCATCCTCGAAATTGGAAAATGGGATAAAAAACTTTTGGAGCGGGATTCCTATGCGGGTAAATCGGCCCAGGATATTTCAGATATGTGGAAAGACGATCATCTGCTCATTGAAAAAATATCCAACTACGCTGATTTCTGGAATATTAAAAGCCGGCTGTTTTTGTTGTTGAACAAAACCGGGAAGGTGCGTGATCAGGAAGAATTAAAAAGGTTTAAAAAAATAATTGATAATACCCTCCTGAAAAGCGAGAAAAAAGCCCTTTCCTACGAAACCCGTTACCTGTATAATCACATCTACAGCGCTTATTATTTCGGGATCGGCGATTACAACAACAGTTATTTGTTCAGCAAAAAACACCTGTCGCTGATTGAGTCTAATGCTGAACTGTTTAACGAGGAGCCAAACAAGTATTTTGCGGTGTTGAGCAATATGATCTACCTCTGTACACAGTTGCGTAAATTTAATGAAGTCGCTACCTGTTTATCCAAACTCAAATCCATACCGGAACGAATGGAAAAGGAACTGACCGGTGACATGGAAGTAAAGCTTTTTTCAAGCGCTTTTAGTGCTGAACTGAGCCTGTATATTCAAACCGGTGAATTTGACAAGGCCCTCCAGATCATACCGGTTATCGAGGAGGGCCTTCGTAAATATTCCATCAATAAGGTCCGGGCTGCTTTTTTTAATTTCAATATTTCCATTGTGTATTTTGCCATCGGAGATTATTCGATGGCTTTGAAAAGTATCAACAGGCTTCTGAATAATGATTTTATAGACGCGAATAACGATATCCACTGTTTTTCCCGCATCTTCAATATGATCATCCATCTTGAGATGGGGAATCATGAAATCATTCCATA
>CAYWHE010000173.1:0-9051 GCA_964458125.1 uncultured Flavobacteriaceae bacterium
TTCCTGTTCCATACGTTTGCGTTTGGAATCAAGATAAGCGGTGTAGTTGCCTTCCAGGTCGGACCTGAAATTTTCCGCGATGTTGTTCGAATAGTTCCGGTTGGCGTTCAGTTCGATTTTCACCCCGTCAATAGGTTCAATGCTGGCCCGTCCGCTGAAATTGTTGAGGTAGGTTTTGGTGAACTGGGAATTAAAAATGGTATCGCCCGTGAGCCAACGGTTACGAGCCGCCTTCACCGGAAAATTATTATCCTGGAAGCCGAAAATAAACGGAGCCCCGGGGGCATTATTTCCCCAGTCGGAGCCCAGGATTTCCGAATACGGGCGGTAGCCGGGCAACATGGTTCCGTTGGTTTCGCTGTAGGTAAAGGAGGCATTCTTGACGCTGAAGATGGCTTTGACGAAAAACCGCACCACACCGCTGATCTGTCCGGGAGGTTTTTCCTTTTTCTTCTTCTCCAGTTTCTTCTTCGTCTTCGTGGTGTCGTTCAGGGTCTTGACGGAATCCACCGGGACGATGTTCTTTTTCACCGGAGGTTTTTTCAATGTGGGCGGTTTGGGTCCCAGCGCTTTTTTCAGGAAGGGAACCTTGTTGTACAGACTGGTAAACGTAAAGGTGGAGTTCAACTGTTTGGTGTTGGAATTCTGGATGGTATTGGCCAGGCCGCTTTGACGGAAGCCACCGGCGGCGGAATCATAGGCCAGTGGGCCGGCCGTCCAGGTATAGTCAAACCCATAACGGGCGCTGGCGCTGATCCAGTCGGTCAGCGGAAGTTTTCCGAGCGGCAGCGCATAGGATAAATTTCCGCCGTGATGGTAATTCAGGTTACGGCCCAGTTTAAAGAAATTAGTACGCACGGAGTCCTTTTCCTCTTTCCGGTCAATACGACCGGGAGGTTCATCGATACGGGACAGATTGGTGGCGTTGAAATCAAATTTCAGGGATTTGGTAAGATCAAATTTCAGGTCATAGGTCCGGTTCCACTGAAAGCTTTTATTGAAATTGGTATCCAGGATGGCCGTGTATTCCGAATTGTTCCGCTGCAGGGCTTCCCCGTAAATACGTTCAATATCGGAGCGGAAGTTCAGGCTGGAAGGCATGAAATAAAAGTTGATGTCCTTGATCAGCCGGAGGTATTTGGAATTGCCCATCCATTTGGTTTTGGCAAAAGGCGCCACGTTTTTAGGCTGGCTGTTGAAATTGTAACCCAGACCGGCCCGGTGGTTCCGCAATACATCATACTGGGTGTTGATGTCGCGTTTATACACTTCGCTGAAGGCATAGGTCAGGTTGATGTTTTCAATATCATACACATGGGGTTTGGCCGAACCTTTGGTTTTGTTTTTCTTGACGTTGGTAAAATTCACGCTTTTCCGCCTCGTATAATCCTCCGCCCGGTGCTTGATTTCCTTTTTTTCCGATTTCGTTTCCGCGCTGTTGAGCGATTCCTTAAACAACACATCGGGTTTCAGGGGATCGTACTGCGGCTTGCTGACGGATTCCGAATAATCCACGTACATGGGGATGCTGATACCGCTTTTATCGGGCAGGAACTTGCCGATTTCCATGTTGGAGGAAACCACGTACTGGGAAATGTCTTCCTTGCTCCGCTCATTCAGTTTTTTCTCAATGGCTCCCCATCCATAGGTGCTCCTGGAGCCGGACAAGTTGACGGTGCCCAGGCTGGCCAGCCTTGCGGTGACCCGGGCGTTTGCCGCCCATCCTCCCCGGTTGTTGAAATCGGTGAGCCGCAGTTCGTTCACCCAGATTTCGGCACATTTGGGCAGTCCGTCATCATTGGGGTTGGTGATGTTGTCCTTTTTCGGGTTGCGAACGCCGATGAGGATGGTGCGCACGTTGCTCAGGTTCGGGTTACCTGCAACGCTTATCGTATACGAATTTGTTTTAACGGCCTGATAAAGCGACAATACGGAAACTCCGCTGTTGTCTCTTTTCAGTTTGGCCGAAACCAGGTCATCCAGGTTAATTTCGATGTTGTTGGCGTAAGGCCATGTTTTGTCGCAGGTCTTGGTGCCGGCATCGGCCAGATCCGTCGGGGTGATGGACAGTTCGTACTCGTAGAAATTATTGTTGAAATCGGTGCCGATCCGGATGAATACGGAGAGGTCGCCCTTGTAAATCGGCTGCGTGGGTTGCTGGGCCTCGGCGTGCACATACATCTTCAGTTTCTTGTACTGCCGGATGTCGAACTGCAGGTTCTTATAACCGGCCCGGGCATCGCCGTCCTCGAGGTTGCATACTTTCAGCGTCAGCGATTGTTCGTTTAATTTTGAAATCGTATTGGACCCGATGTTCAGTTCCCGGTCGATGTCGCAGGGCAACACATAGGGGAAGGGTTCCTTTTCGGAATTCTCCTCCAGGTTTACCGTTCCGATGTCGAACTGCACGGCCGGGTCGGTGCCCAGGCTTTCAAAGGGGTGGCGAAGGTCGTAGGGGCATTTGCGCCATTCCCCGCGGAGCAGCTCCAGGCGTGCGAAACGCAGCACGATACTGTCGCTGAAACCGCGCATGAACATCCGGATAAACCGGATGGATTTGAAATCCTGGATATCACCGATGTTCTGCACCTGTGCATCGCGGAGGGGAATTTTCAGCTGGAACCACTTCACCGTCTTCTTGTTTCCGTCGGGCATCTTTTTTTCAACTTCGACTTCGTTCACGATATAATTTTTTCCCACTACCATGTTGTTCGGGTCGAGGCGGACACGGTACTGGTAATAATTTTCATTCGTGCTGATGCCGTTGTCCCGGTTGATGTCTTCGTTATCGGGTATGGTTGTGGAGGCTGCGGTGAACGAACCGCTGGAGGTCGGTGAGTTGCCTTCCATGCCGTTGTACCTTTTATAACGGGTGAGGATTCCCACTTCCGGGTTATCAAATTCGGCCGCATCGCGGAAGTAATTGAAATCATCGGAGCTGGGATCGGTCTGTGCCAGCAGGTAGGCATTGGAACTTGCTCCAAACAAGGTGGCGATGGAATCCAGGAATTTTATTTTGAAAAAATCCCGCTCGTTGGCATCGCTGAGCCCGTCCAGGCCCACGTCCTGCTGGGTGCGGGAAGCGGGATCATTGTCAAAGGCATTCACGATGGTCTGGGAAGTGGGAATCACACCCCATTCGGTTTGGGTGGTGGGTGAATTGACGGTGGAAGTAGGGAGACCGTTTTCAAAACTCTTATACCCGTCGTTCAGCACATCTTCCGAAACGTTACCGAGATCGAAATAGAGATCACCGGCATTGGCCGGGTTGGGATTATCCACATTAAAAGGATCCATCATCCACAACTGGATATATTCAATATTGGCGGATTCAAAGTCGGAGGTCTCCAGCCTGCGCATCATGCCGCCCCAGCGCTGCTTGGGAGTCAGCAGCCGGCCATCGGCATCGATATTGAAATCATAATTATAGGGGCCCCGTTCGGTCGGATAAAAGGCCAGGTTCAGAATGGAAATGGTGCTGGCGATTCCATTGTTCAGGCTTTTTTCCGGGAAGATGTCATTCTCAAGGAATTCACTGACGTTGAAATTGGATAAAAACTTATTGTCATTGGCGATACCGGGAGGCGTAATATTATTGTTCCGGTAGAAAACCGAAGGATCAATGGTATACCAGGCCATTTTGGCGCGGTTATATCCAAAATTCAGTTTTCCGAAATTCGAAGCATCGGCTTCGGGGAACAGCGCGGGTTGCTGCTGGGGCGTACTGGCCAGGAACCAGCTGCCGGGGTTTCGCAAATCAATGGTGGACTGGCTGCCTTCGAAGTCATCGATGTAAGACGTTCCGTTTTTACCTATGGCCCGGGCATTTCCGGGAATAAGCTGGGCGAACTCACCGCTGACGGTGACCTGTGAAGGATCCTTGGTGCTGATCAGCGGCAGCTTGTCGACCATTTTGGTGAGGAACCTGGATTCGGATTTCCAGTTTCCATCCACACCCCAAACCGTATTGGAAATGGGCTCATCCCCGATGTTCACCTTCTGGGTGACGGGACGTTCCCCCAGGTGCAGCAGGGTGCCGCCGAGGGTAAAATCCCTGGAAACCTGGTAGTCGAGATGCGTACCCCAAAGGGTCTTGGTTTGAATATTAAACAGGGAATTACTCTCCAGGGAAATCTGAAGCGGCGTGCCGGAATTCAACAAACCCGCATTGATGATTTTTACCCGGCCCAGGTTATAGTCAACGGTATAATCCTGGTTTTCCACCAGCACGATTCCGCCGGCGGTCACCTTAACCGATCCCTGGGGTATGTTGATGGCATTGAGGGAAATTTCCGAGCTGGAGGAACTCTGGTAGGTTCCGCGCATGCTGAACTTGTTTTTTTCGGGTTGCTGCTGGGCGGCTGTTTTGGTGCTGTCGTAAAGGGCGTCAAAGGCATAGAAATTCGCCAGGTTCTGATCGTTGAACCGGCTTCTCAGGAAGCTTCCGAATGGTTCCCTTACCGGGAAGATAATCCTCCCGTTGGTGGCGTTCACGGTGATGCCTTCCACAAAATCGAAAATACCGTCGGGCTGGGGATCGTTATTGGTGTTGGACTTATCGAGGTTAAACACCTTGATGAGGGACTTCCCGTTCAGGGCCGGTTCCGACTGGGAGACGGGTAAAAAATTGATGGCGTTGCCCGTGGCATCATCGGTATACAACACATCGAGTTTAAATTTATCCCGTTGCACCTGGTAAGCGTTCAGGGTATACACGTTTTTCATCATCAGATCCCATAAAGGATTCTCGATGACACCGGCGCCGGGCATGGTGAGTTTCAGGGTGACGTTCTGGCTCTTGAGCAGTTTTACAAACAACGCTTTTGGAGGTTCCACACCCGAGGTGGTGAGGTCTCCAACCCGGAACACCTGCCCGCCAGCGGTGTATTCGTACGCCACGGCCAGCACCTGGTCGGGGTTCAGGGTGGTGTTAAGGGAGATATAGCCCAGTGTGGGATTGAGGGTATATTCCGTGGCGTTTAATTTCCGGGCTCCTTCCAGTCTTTCATAATCGCGGCTGCCGGCGAAGAAAAAATCGGTGTTCACCTGCTGGAAGGAATTGGAAGACGCATTGCTGTCGCGGATACCCGCATAGGCGGGGTTGTTCAGCTCCGTATATAAATTATTGACGCCGTTGTCCGGGTAAATGGACGGATTCAGGATTTGTATCTTGCCGCCCTGGTTGGCGTATTTGAATTCGCCCATGTCGAGGAAGGCAATCACATTGCGGGTATTTTCGTAGGAATAGTTGGTGTTGGTCACCCAGACCTCGACCTTGCTGATGGATACATTGGAGCGTACGATGGGCAGGCTGGACAAGGCGGCATCGTACTGGTCCTTGAAATACTGGGCGAGGAAATAGTGCCTGTTGGCTTCATACTGATCGGCCTGTATATCGAAAGTGCTGGTTTGCGCACCGCCCGGGGCCACATCGATGGTGGAGGCCTTTCCCTTTTGCTGGGAAAAGATACTGGTGACGGTGAGGTGACCGAACTTCAGGGCGGCCTTGATCCCGAACAGGCTCTGGCTGCCCTGGATCAGGGTTCCGGTAAGCGGGAGCGTGACGTTACCGGCTTCGATTTTCTGGATGATTTCATCTTCCGTACCGGTATACTCCAGTTTCATTTTATTTTCAAAATCAAAACTGGCTTCGGTGTTGTAATTGAACCCGAGTTTCAGTTTGGTGCCGATGTTTCCGATGACATTCAGCTGAATTTTTTCCTTGAAATCAAAGGTGGTGTTCCGGCGTTGTTTTTCCGGGATAGCCGGGTTATCGTTGCGCTGGATGTTGGCACCAAAGGTCAGCTCAGCCGAACCCTGGGGCCGGATGTCCACCGTGTTGCCGCCGAAGATCCGGTCAAAGAACTGTCCGCCCACGTATAATTTCGGTATGAGGGGCTTGCGTTCCACCAGGGCGTCTTCACCGGAGCGTTGTTTCCAGTATTGTTTGGTGGTCTTATTAAACTCCTCATCCACGTATTCCTGGAAGGTCATGTAGGTGGGGTTGCGGTAAAACAGGTTTCCCATCCGCTCATTAATCATGTATTCGTGGCTGTTGGGATCGTACTCCACGGTTGATTTGATGTTGGAGGGATCGCTTCCGTAAAGGGGACTTTCATCAAAGCCGCCGGAATAAGGGTCGGTAAACCGGTCGTTAAACGGGTAATGCAGAACGGGCGGAGTGTCGGTGGGCAGGGGTGCGGTCACCGTTTCCCTTTCGGCGGGAAAAGCTGGGGGATTGGCGCCCCATACCATACCGAACACCGGCAGGGCAATGGTTGCACCAAGTATATATTGGGTCAGATTCTTAAGTCGCAATGCTCAACAGGTTTCGGATGGTGGTTTTTTTTCGTGGCTAAAATAAAATAAATATTCTTATTGCATACGGGGAGGTCAGGCGGGTTTTGCACGGCATGTCCGGCAGGCGGTTCCGGACAGGGTCGGACACGGAAAAGCCCTGCTCTACAGATTGTTCAGGGCTGCTTTGATCAGGGCTTCCACGCTCATGTCCGGATGTCCGGTGCGGAGGGCGGTTTCCAGTGATTTTTCCGCTGTGTTTTTTGCAAAACCCAGTGTGACAAGAGCACTTAACGCTTCCTCCCGCTTTGTATTGCCTGAGGAAGACGGTAAAAAGTCTGTTGTGGTTTCTTTCGAAAGTTTATCCCGCAGGTCAATGATGATGCGCTGTGCCGACTTGGCCCCGATGCCCTTGACGTTCTGCAATACAGGTGCGTTTCCTGTTACGATGCATTGCTGCAGTTCGGGCGGGGACAGGGAGGACAGGATCATCCGGGCCGTGCCCGTGCCGACCCCGGAAACGCTGATCAGGTGCCTGAAAAGGCGTTTTTCCGTTTCATCGGCAAAACCGTACAGGGTATGGGAATCTTCCTTCACGGACAGGTGGGTAAACAGCTTACCTTGCTCGAGGTCCTTGATTTTGGAAAAGGTATTCAGGGAAATATTAACGGTATACCCTATCCCTCCTGTTTCCACAACCACATAGGTGGCCGTTTTAACGGTCAGCCTGCCGGTTATATATTCATACATACTGGTATTTTTAAAAAGCAAATGTAAAATTAATACCTGATTCAGGATGCGGAAGGGAACAATATCAAAAATAAAAAAAGGGAAAGCTATTCCTTAACAAGGCGGATCATCTCCTGCCGATCACCAGTCCGGACCCGCAGGAGGTAAAAGCCAGGCAGGAGTCCGTTTCCAAAAACAAGATTTTGTTCCGAAGGATAAACGGTGAATTGTTCCATCAGCCGTCCCGCGGGGTCAAAAATTTCCATCACCGTTTGTCCGGAAGGTGACTGCAACAGGGACACAGAAAAATCCGCTGACGAGGGGTTGGGAAAAACCTGTACGAGCCGTTCCTTTTCCGGGTCGTACTGCATGGAACGGCAATCCGCATTCACGGCAATTTTATCTGATAACCGGTAGCAATCCTGATTATTGGTCACCTCCACTTTATAATTCCCGGAAGACGAGGCTGAATAATTCAGGCCTGTGGCGCCCGGAAGCGGAACGCCGTTTTTTCTCCACTGGTACGTATAACCCGAGCCGGATACCGCAGACAGCACCACGGAATCGCCCGGGCAGAATGCAAGAGGTCCGCTGGCGGTAACCTGGCCGGAGGGCCGGGGATAAACCGTTACGGGCACCACATCGGAGATGCCGGAGCAGCCGTTCATATCGGTGACGACCACTTTGTAATTACCCGTAGCGGTGGCTTTAAAATAAGAGGATGTGGCAGCCTGCATGACCTGCCCGTTTTTTTTCCACTGGTAGGACATTTGAGGCGAAACCGGCGTGGTACAGGTCAGATTCAGATTACCCGGGGAGCAGAAGGCCGTCAGTCCCGAATAGCCGATGGTGGCAACGGGCGGGTACAGGGTGCCGATCATGAAGGAAGTCTGATTAGAGGCCCAACAGCCCGCTGCGTTGGTCATGGTACAGGAGGGATGGGGATAGGCGCCTCCGTTATGAGTAACCTTGATCATGGAGGTGGAGAGGCCGTTATCCCAAAGGTACTGGTATGGTCCGTAATTGCCGGCCAGGTCCATGGCATAAAGGGGCGTTTTGGTTCCCTGGCAGGCGAACCCCTGTCCGTAAATATGGACCACCGGTTTCGGGGTGACCGGTACCTGGGCCTGGTTGACGGCCACGCAGCCGGCCGTATCCGTAACGGTTACCGTATATGCGCCTGCATCGGCCAGGCTGGAACAGGGTATCCAGAGGAAAGGACCAGTGGTGGAATTGTAAACCGGATTGGGACAGTTCCAGGCAAATGTCAGTCCCGGTGCCGAAGCTCCGGCGATGAGCTGAATGGCCATTCCCTCACAGGTTCCCGAAGGCTGAAAGACGGTCAGGGTTACCGAACAATTCTGGGAAGCAGCGAACTGAAAGCACATACAGGCAAAACCGGAAACCAGGATTTTTTTCATCGTTTTATGATTTTAAATCTACCTTTTAAAACCCAAACCATTTACAGAAGCGGCTAAAGTAGAATCATTTGCACCCGATATCAAACTCCCCGGGAGGGAATTTGATGAACCGTATCTTATTACGGGTAAAGGTGAGCTGAGGTTAGGTATATGGGAATGATCCTGATCATGTACGGCAGTAACAGCAGTCAGCCTGGAATTATTCACAGGTAAATTCCATGGAGCGGGCGACCGGTTCGGGGTTTTTTTCGCCTGGTTAACAGTGAAAAAGGATTCCTTGCAGGTACCTGATGCGGGCGGATTTTTTCAGCCAGCCCTCCTAAAAATCTATTAATCATGAACGGAAAACAAAAACAGGAACCGCTCCTGGCACCGCATAGCCATTAGCAATGATCGACTGCCAGGGATGGATGATAACAGAATCACATTACGCTTCAAAGATTACAAGGATAAAGGCAGTAAAAAAGTGCAGACGATGCATACCGAAGAATTCATCAGGAGGTTTTTACTAAAAGTATTGCTTCCGGCTTTTTGCAAGCCAGTCCTGCCTCCGCCGCGCCCATATGAACGCAGCTCATGTCCGAGGCAGGGATCCGCTACTATG
>CAYWHE010000174.1:0-9027 GCA_964458125.1 uncultured Flavobacteriaceae bacterium
CCCCCCCCCCCCCCCCCCCCCCCCCCCCCCCCCCCCCCCCCCCCCCCCCCCCAGGATGCGCCGGTGTAAACAATCACCTTTCAATGACTTCATCGTTACTACGAACTGATCTGCCACCGATAAACGCCACAACCTTTTGGCGGCTGCTTCCCTTTCCCAGTTTGACAGCTCTTTATCGATTTCACTTGTTCCATTTGACCGCCTGACCACGAGTCCTGCCATCTTAACCCCGTATGAGACATGCGCTGTAATCCGGCTCCCCGCATGTTTATATCGCAGATGCAAACGTAATCACCTGTTTTGCTCATCATCTTGCCCTTTCGGGGCTTCATCGATTGGTTCACTTTCGTTCAGCTATACATGGTCATACTTAAGCAGATTCGCTCTGCCCTTTTAATCCTTGTCGCTCACCACCGCTTGCTTTCACAACCAGCAGCACAAGGCAGTTTGAAAACTCCCCCGGAAGGGCGTCTTCGGAAGGTCGTCCTCATTTTTTTTTCGGAGTCTTCCATCAGTCAAATAGCATTCGCTTATCTTACAGGATAAGCAATTCAATTCACACACGGTTGGCAGCTACACGCTGTGCGGGATTATTTGCACAAACTGTCTTTACCGAAAAACTTTATTAAATGTACTGAACTGAATCGCAAATGCAAAATATTTCGCGGAGCGCACCTTATTATATGCATTTGCAACTTGAAGAAACCCCGCATAGCTTGTAGGTGCTGTTATGTACCGTTGTTAATTAGCTAATCGTCAGTGAAACAGTTCTGCCAAGTCCAATTTCAAGAAGTTTGTATAAAGTCGAAAGTTGGATGTCACTATGTCCATTCTCAATCCTTGAAATAAAACTTTTTTTCGTTCCTGTCTTTTCAGCAAGTTCTTCTTGCGTCATGTGAGAAAGTCTGCGTTCTTCTTTAATAATTTCACCAATAGCAAAAGCTTTTGCTTTTATTTCAAAGTCTGTACGCTTCTTTGTCCCGATCTTTCCATAACGCTTTGTCAAATGGTCTTGGAAGGAAGTCAAGTTTTTATCTTTCTTATCTTTTTCTTTAGTTTTCATTTCTTTTTAATTTTTAATTTTTCGTCAAAATATTCCTTTTTAATTTTCAGTGCTCTTTCAATTTCAGACGAAGGAGTTTTTTGTGTCTTTTTCTGAAAGCCATTAAATAGCACAACAAGGTTGCCCTGGTCGAAACAACAGAATATTCGATAAATATTACTGCCAAGTTCTACACGAATTTCATATAGTCCGTCTGTACCCGTCATATGGTCAAAGAACTTTTTAGGAATTCTGTCGGCAATAGTTATTAAGAAAAGAACCTGATCGATTTTCGCTTTAACTTTTTCAGTCTGGCTTTCAAAAAAGTCGTGAAAATAATTTTTATAGTATAAAATTTGTCTCGTTTCAGTCACGGTACAAAGTTAACTAATAATGGAACAAAAAGCAAATTTTTCTAAGGAGTAATTCGGTCTGGTTTTGGACTGAAGCAATGGTACATAACAATTATTCCACGCCATTGGCATTTGCGTTTTTTTTGGCAAGGTATTGAAAATTAAGTAGTAATAAAAATATACGCATTGCGCTAAAAAAATAGCGCAGAAAACCTGGCCTGTATCGGTTGAGCGGTTCACCTTGAAATGGCCCATTGGTTTATAGTTCTGTTCACCGGGGTTATTCCATTACAATAATACGAATACTAT
This sequence comes from uncultured Flavobacteriaceae bacterium, assembly GCA_964458125.1. Lineage (GTDB taxonomy): Bacteria > Bacteroidota > Bacteroidia > AKYH767-A > OLB10 > CAYWHE01. Next base: position 1,705 of record CAYWHE010000174.1, read on the forward strand.
GTTAAAAATACCATGGTTAAGATTTCTTCTGATCCGGCAGGTCATCCAGGTTCAAACGGTCAAGCGGACTCTTTACCGAAGCCTCCTGGTATCGGTTACATGGGAATAGATGGCCGTGGTCCGGATGCCATAAGCCTGGGTAATTCCTGGATCAGCCTGGTACCTGTTCCGCTTCCGGCAGGGGGTGGCATATTTATACCCTTGCGCAGGCATAAACGGAGACTGCCGCGTGCAGGCTTTGAAAACAGTTTAAGTTCCCCTCTGCATCTCCGGAGTTTTATGCCGGGCTAATAAAGAAAAGTGGTTACGCCTTCCCGCAACGCGGTGTCAGTTCCTGTTCCCCAATACTTTTTCCAGGTCCTCCTTTAACACCGTCTCCCGTTCAAGCAACAATTTGGCCAGCGCATGCAGGGCTTCCTGATGGGCCTGGAGCAGGTTTTTGGTTTTTTCATAGGCCGTTTCCACCAGGGCCCGCACCTGATCATCGATCAATCTTCCCGTTGCTTCGCTATAAGGTTTTTGAAGACCCGACTGGTTCCCGGTGGAATCATAAAAGCTTACCGGGCCCACCTTTTTATCGAATCCGTAAAATGCTACCATGGTATAGGCCTGCCTGGTTACTTTCTCCAGGTCATCCAGCGCACCGGAGGTGACATCCCCGAAAATAAGTTCTTCCGCGGCCCTGCCTCCCAAAGCAGCGCACATCATATCGGTAAACTGGGCGGTGTTGCGCAGCTGATGCTCTTCCGGCAGGTACCAGGCTGCACCCAGCGATTTTCCCCTCGGTACAATGGATACCTTCACCAGGGGATCCACGTTCGGCAGGAACCAGCTGGTGATGGCATGGCCGGCTTCATGGTAGGCAATAATGGCACGTTCTTCTTTGGAGATAATCTTGCTTTTTTTCTCCACGCCCGCAATGATGCGGTCGATGGCATCCATAAAATCCTGGCGCCCGATTTTATCCTTTTTTTTCCTTGCCGCAATCAGCGCGGCCTCGTTGCAGATGTTGGCGATATCGGCGCCGGAAAATCCGGGTGTCTGCCCGGCCAAAAACTCCACATCAATGGTTTCGTCCATCACCAGGGGGCGCAGGTGCACTTTAAAAATGGCCTTGCGTTCCGTCAGGTTGGGCAGTTCCAGGTAAATGTGACGGTCGAAACGGCCGGGGCGCAGCAATGCAGGATCAAGCATGTCGGCCCGGTTGGTTGCGGCCAGCACGATGACGCCGCTGTTAGTGCCGAAGCCATCCATCTCGGTGAGGAGCTGGTTGAGGGTACTTTCGCGTTCATCACTGGCCCCGGTATAAAAAGCATTACGTCCGCGCGAGCGCCCGACAGCATCAATTTCATCAATAAAAACAATGCAGGGCGATTTCTCTTTGGCGCGCCTGAACAGGTCCCGCACACGGGAGGCACCAACCCCGACAAACATTTCCACGAACTCGGATCCGGACAAGGAGAAAAAAGGCACCCGGGCTTCGCCGGCAACGGCTTTCACGAGCAATGTTTTTCCGGTTCCCGGCGGACCGACAATGATCACTCCTTTCGGAATCTTGGCGCCCAGCCTGGTGTAATGATCCGGGTCCTTCAGAAAATCAACGATCTCCTTCACTTCCGTTTTGGCCTCCTCCAGTCCGGCTACGTCATCAAAGGTAACCGTGCTTTTATTTTCCTTTTCCTGCAACGTAGCGGTCGATTTTCCAAAATTGAAAATCCCGGAGGAACCGCCCGCACCGCCTTTGATGGTGCTGAACAAAAACCTCCATACCACCAGCAGCAGGATCAGCGGGATCACCCAACCCAGGATATCGGTGAAGTAATTGCGCCTTTTAACGAAGTTCACGCTGATTTTATCCTGCTCGGAAAACCCGGCCTGGGCTTCGGCCAGTTTCCGTTCAAAACTGTCTACCGATCCAATGGCAAAACGGAAATGAGGTCCGGCTGAAACCCCGCTTCCGAAAACAGGTTTCATCGCATCGCGGAAATAAGGATCCGCGGCCAGTTCCTTTTTCACATACACCTCCGCAAACTCATTGTTGACAATCTCCAGTTTCTCCACCGCATGCCTGCTGAGGATATTGCGCTGGAACTCCTGCCAGCCGATTTCACGGGCCGGTTGCAGGGAGCCTGATATCCAGGTTATCAGCAACACCGCCAGGATGACGACGTATATCCAGTAGAATTTAAAACTGAATTTGGGCAGCACCGGCGGAGGACCGGGATTTTCCTTTTTCATTTCCTGATTTTACGTTCCAGCTCGTCCAGCTTATTATTAAGCCGGACAAGCAATGCCTTTTCCCTTTTGCTGGTATGATGATATGCTTCCGCCAGGGCGGCGGATACTTTGCGGGTGACGCTGATCAGGTGGTGATCCAGGGCAGTCTGGTGATCTTCCATATACTGAAGAAAAGATTCGAATGCATCGGCCGGATCGGAAATGGATTCCTCGAGGTAGTCAAATTCAATCTCGGTGAAATAAGCCGCATCGGTGCCGAATTCATCCAGATGATTTTCGGCCGGAACGAGTTCCTTTTTCACCAGTTCACGGAGTTTCCTTTTTTCGGCCGGGGCGATTTTCCCGTCAATGTCGGCAACAGCATACAGCATCTTGCCCAGTTCAGCATAAAATTGTTTGTAACGCATCTTGAATAAATTTAACTTTACAAGGATAATCCTGAAAAACCAACCGGCAGGTGAGCAGGATCATCCTGCGCCTTGAATCATCTCATATTCCTGACCCCGGGTAATGACTATCTTCATCAACTTATACAAGACAAATATAATCATGAAAAACCTGAATCCAATCCAAATAACGCGCATGGTGCTGCTGGCCCTGTTGATGCCTTTTTTAACACGGGCGCAGACGGATCGTGACGTGCTGGACAACCTGTTGGTACAGGACAGCGTGGATATGAATACCCTGGCCGGATACCCCGAAACGTCGCGGAACGCAGCCCTGGAAATGGCGGCTCACCCGGAATCAATCACCCGCCTGCACGACCTGCGCAGGAATTCCAATGAGAACTTTAAAAACGCTTTGAGCGCCTTGTCGCAATATGAGCAACAGCGCATCTACAATTTGGCCCGTTATGACGGTTTGATTGCCGCGCTGGTGAAGGGCGGTAAAAAAACAACGCCCCAGGTAAAGGAAATTCTAAAGAGCTATCCCGCCGATGCGGCCAACGATGCCATCTACTGTAACGAGCAATACCACAACCTGCTGGTAACGATACAAACGCAAAACGAAAATTTTTCAGCTTCCTATAATGAGGTGGTCGGGGGTTTTCCACCCGCCACGCAAAATGCCATCAGGGAACTGATGAACCAGCCGGAAGTGATTTCCCTGCTCGCCGGAAATATGCCCATGACCGTACGACTGGGTGACCTTTATGCCAGGAACCCGGAACTGGTGAAACAAAAACTGGCCGAGCGCAACCTGGAACTGGCCAGGCAGCGGGCACTCGATGCTGAAGAATGGAAAGCCAGCATCAAAAACAACCCCGGCGCCTCGGCAGAACTCCAGGATGCCGCCAAAGAATATGCCCGTGACCAGGGTTACAGCAGTTCCGAATACCAGGAAACGGATCCGGTGATCATTGAACATTATCACTATGTACCTTATCCTTACTGGTGCGGATATCCCTGGTGGTATGAAAATCCATACTGGTATCCTTACCCTTACTGGTATCACTGGGGATTTTATTACTGGCACGGCGAAATGGTATGGACCGGTTATCCATCCTGGTATTTTATGTACTGGCATTTTCATAACCCCCATCACTTTTATCATTATCCCCACCTGAGCGATGCTTATATCACCCACTACTATGGACCCCGCCGTTCATCGGCCGCCAATACGAGGATTGTGCAGAAATGGGCGGATGAAAACCGGGGACGATTTACCACGGGTTTCCTGAAGAATGACGGAAAGCGTGCCGAGCGCCTGCAGGAATATGGCAAAATGGAAATGGCTGTCGAAAAAATTCAAAAAGAGAACCCTGCCAGGAACATAGACCGGAATACCTATATACGAGAAAACAAAAAAGAGTATCCCGCATTGCAACCCGTCATCCGCAGCCAGCCCCAGACCGGACCGGGAGTGAAACAACCTGCTGTTCCCGACCGGAAGGTAAAAGAGCCTGTCAGGCAAAATCAGCCGCCGCCGGTGAAAAAACAGGAACCCGGGAAAACAGAACCCGGTACCAATGCACCGGTCAGGAAACAGGAACCTGCTCCGTCAAAACCGCGCCAGGAAGCCAAACCGGCTGTAAAAGAACCGCGGAAACAGTGATTGCAAGGATGCCGCCGGTTTATAGTCAGGCCACTTCCTTCAACAGTTTCAGCACTTCCTCATCCGTCACTTCACTGAAGTCTTCATAATACTGCCCGACCCCGTTGAAATCACCCGGTGTAAACAGGCAGATCAGTTCATCGGCCAGCCGTTTGATTTTCGGAACGCCGGACGGAGGCGCCACCGGTACGGCCACCACGATGGAGGCCGGGTTGTTTTTCCGCAGCAGGGCCATGGTGGCCATGAGCGTATAACCCGTCGCAATGCCGTCATCCACCACGATGATGATCCTGCCGCCTAAGGTTTCGTGTTTCCGGTGACCCATAAACAGCTTGTCCCGCTCCTGTAACCTTTTGCGTATACGCTTTATTTCCTCTTCGATATAAGAAGCCGGAACATCCTGTCCCTCATCCAGGATCACCCCTTCCAGGCTGACTGCGCCAATGGCGTACTCCCTGTTGACGGGATGACCGATTTTCTTGGTCAGCACCAGGTCAAAAGGCAGGTTCAGCGCTTTGGCGAGAAAAACACCCAGGGGGACTCCCCCTCTTGGAATAGCCAGTATAACGGCATTTTTATTCCGGAATTTTTCCAGGTGCGGAAGCAGCTTCCGCGCAGCATCAAAACGGTTGAGGAAAAACATGGTCAGGAATTCAGGGATGAATCCGCAACTGGAACGGACAGGTATTGCAGCAGCCAGAGGCAGGCCAGCTGGGAAACCTCCTCCAGTTTGCCCGGCTCTTCAAAAAGGTGGGTGGCCCCCTCCACGATACGGATTTGCTTGATACACTGGCTCAGTCCCTGCATCGCCGTTTTGTTCATGACGATGACCTCCGTATCCAGTCCTCCGACAATCAGCAGCGTGGGCGCCTTAACGAGGTGAAGCATCTCCTCAGCCAGGTCGGGACGCCCGCCCCTTGAAACCACTGCGCTGATCAGGCCTGGAAGCACCGCGGCCGCATGCAGGGCGGAGGCGGCTCCCGTACTGGCCCCGAAATACCCGATGGGCAGGTTCCTGCAGGATTCATACCCGTGGATAAAATGAGTAACGCTCACCAAACGCTCAGCCAGCAGACGGATGTTGAACCGGTTTTCAACCACTTCATCTTCCTCAGGGGTCAGCAGGTCGACCAGCAGGGTGGCCAGGTGTTGACCGTTCAACACGCCGGCAACATAGCGGTTGCGCGGACTGAACCGGCTGCTTCCGCTGCCATGGGCAAAAATGACAAGCGCCGTGGCTTTTCCGGGAACGGTCAGCGTACCGGTAAGGTTGTTCTTACCTGCGGGGATGCTCAGGTCTTTTTCATTGATGTTCATTTCTCCCATGATGATCTGGCATTGAAAGATTCAAAACACCGTAATAATTCATTTCGTTCCGATGATCCGGTAAAGTTCGTTCAGCTTGGGCGCCAAAATTAATTCCGTCCGTCGGTTCCGGGCGCGTCCGGCTGCGGTGTTATTGGTTTCAACCGGAAAATATTCCGCCCGGCCGGAGGCAATCAGCCGCCTGGGGTCAACATGGTACTTCCTGTGCAGGATACGGGAGATGGAAATGGCCCGGTTGACGCTTAAATCCCAGTTATCATCATATTTTTTTGAAATGGGAACGGTATCGGTATGTCCTTCAATGATGATATCGACATCCGGATGCTCATTCAACACTCCGGCCAGTTTACCGAGGGCTTCAATACCCTTGGGATCAACTTTTGCACTGCCTGTTTTAAACAGTAATTCTTCCTGCAGGGAAACATACAGGCGGGCATCCCTGATTTCAATACTCAGTTCCTCCGGCCTGAAATGGATCAGTGCCTTCGAAATGGAAGCATGCAGGAGGTTCATGCTTTGATTCTGACTGACAATTACACGCTGCAATTCACTGACCCGCTGCTCCCGTTGCGCCAGTTCCTTTTCCTTCTGGTTCAGTTCATTCTGCTTGATGATCAGTTGCTGGGCCAGGGATTGTTCAGTGGTGATCTTATCGGCTTCCAGTCCCAGTTTTTCCACCGTCAGTTTCCGGATGCTGGCCTGGAGCCTGGCGCTGTCGGCCTGAAGGGCGCGCACATGCGCTTCGGACGCTTCGTATTTCCTCGTGGCTACACAGGATGCAAGCAACAAAGACATTCCCGCTAAACAAGCCATTTGGATGATTCCGCTTTTCATGACATTTCGTAATTTTCATCAAATCTCATTTTTATTTCGCCCGCACGGAATGAGAAATAAAATTCATGATTATGACAAATATCATGACATAAAAGAAATTGCCGGTTTACTTTTGGGATGATATTATTCGGCGATGGAAACACTACTCGTACCGCAAAAAAGCGCTTACCTCAAAAAGGAAAGCCTGCTTGGGCTTCATCAGACCTGCGTTTGGTGGTTGTCGGAACTTGAATTCTGCAAAACGGAATTTTCTTTTTTAAACAAACTGCTCGACCGCTATTTCTTAAGGATGAAATCAGCCACCCAACTGGCTGCGTTGATGAACATGGAAAAAAAGGTCCGTCTGTTCAGGACAAAAACATGGAAAATTATTCATACCCATGTGGTGCACCATGAACATATGCTTACCGCTTTGGATGAAAACATGTTTGCCCAGGATGAACAGTACATCCGTGATGAACATCAGAAGTTGATGGCCGTCGTTCAGGCTTTCATGGACCAGGTGCGGGAACTAAAAAAGGAAATTTTCAGGTTTGTTGAAACCGAGGTAAAAATCGTTAAGGCGGGAAAAAAATAATTCTCCCGCAGAAAGGACTCCTGTTTTCTATTGCTAAGCCGTTCAGCAGGGTAGTATCGCTGGGCGGCTTTTTTATATCCATTGCCCGGCCGGCAGCACTAACCCGCAACTCAACCAGGCAGTTGTTTCCCACTACCATACTAATTCCGGTCCGGGAAAACAGCAAAAAAATAACCAGGAAAATGGTCTGTGGTTCCCCGGTATTCAACCGGTTGCCAGGAATCAAGGGTATGAACCCCAGGGCAAGCCCTGGATCTATCCCACTTCGCTTCGCGACCGGGATTCATTCGACT
>CAYWHE010000175.1:0-9007 GCA_964458125.1 uncultured Flavobacteriaceae bacterium
TGGAGGAAGATATGGAGACCCTGAACGATTACGTGGAATTGGAAAAAATGCGCCTGGAGTATCCTCTCGATTTCCAGGTGAACATGGATGAAGCCCTGCAGCCTGGGGATATCCTGGTACCGCCCCTGCTGATCCAGCCTGTTATCGAAAATGCCATCCTCCACGGCATCAAACCGAAAAAAGAAGAAGGACATATCCGGGTAAACATCCGCAGCGAGGATAACCTGTTGACCATTGAGGTGCATGATGACGGAGTGGGCAGGAAGCCAGGAACGGAAAATACCGCCACCTCTTCCGGCCGGAAATCATACGGCATCCCGCTTACCCGTGAAAGACTGGAATACCTCGGTAAATCAAAGAAAATGAAATCGTCTTATAAAATTACGGATATTTACGCTGACTCCGGTACTGATCAGTCCGGGACACGGGTAATACTCACCCTTCCCCTGCATCATGCCTTTGAATGATGATACGCTGCATAATCATTGATGATGAAAAGCAACACCGCGATTTCCTGCGTGATGCGCTAAAAACGCATTTCCGGGAAGCCGAATTGATAGCCGAAGCATCCTCGGTTATGGAAGGAATCCAGGCCGTCAACCAGCATACTTTTGATCTCCTGTTTCTCGATGTGCAGATGCCCCCGCTCACCGGCTTTGATGTACTGAAAGCCGTTGCCAACCGAGATTTCGAAGTGGTGTTCACCACCTCCTTTGATTCATACGCCCTGGAAGCCATCAAGTTTTCCGCCCTGGATTACCTGCTGAAGCCTTACAGCCTGGAAGATCTCCGGCAGGCACTGGAACGATACCAGCACAAGGCGCAACAACTCCTGCAGGCGCAGAAAATCGACACGCTGCTGCACAATCTGAATCCCGACACCAAACGCAAACGCATCGGCCTGAGCGATAAGAACGGAATTGCTTTCTATGAAATTGATGATATCATTTATGCCAAGTCAGAGAATGTTTACACGACTTTTTATTTTACCGGGCATGAACCGGTAGTCACCTCCAAGCCCATCAGGGAATATGAAAAGGACCTTTCCGGTCATGGCTTTTTCCGCATTCATAACAGTTATATTGTGAACCTGGACCGCGTAAAAAAATACATCCGGGGTGACGGCGGACAGGTCGTGATGAGTGATCAGACCACCCTGGATGTGGCCCGTCAGAAAAAGGAATCTTTTCTCGAAAAGCTGGGTACGCTCTGAATGTTTCCTGAACCGGCGTTCCACCAGATTCCTTCGACTTTATAAAATCAAAGCGGCATATAACCCAGGTCATTCCGGCCACCGGATGAGGCCTTTATAATTGTTGTAATAAGAACAATTCGTATGCACGCAAACATTGGAATGTTCGAACGCCTTGTCAGGATCTGGTTAGGGGTTATTATTGCCGGGATCGGCATCATATATGCAAGTCCCCTGGCGCTTCGGGCTGATCCCGTTTGTAACCGCCTATTTCGGCATTTGCCCTTTGTATTCCCTGTTCCGGAGTGCATTACCCCGCTGCAGGCAGAGGGAAATTCACCCTGAGAGATTAAAACAAACAAAAACGAGCATGTAAGGGGTTTTTAGTATTTTCGCTTCATGATTTATGACACTGGTATGGAAATCAGCCATCCTGTTGCGCTTTTAGCCATCCGCCTGGTGGCTGGCATACTATTTTTTGCACAGGGTTATGATAAGCTTTTCGTACTGGGCATTAGCCGGGTGAAGGAACCCTTTACGATTGCGTTTCAAAAAGCGCAAATCCCGGATGGTTTGCTCCGTGGTGCCATTACCATTTCAACCCTGATCGAATTTATTTGTGGACTGTTGCTGGTAACAGGGTTGTTCCGGGATTATTCGGTTTACCTGTTATTGCTGAACCTGGTTGGTGTGGCTGCGGGATTTTGCCTGGTACAGCCGGTTTGGGATATGCAGCATTATTTTCCCCGCTTTGTATTATTGATCCTGATCCTGCTGCTTCCGCCCGAATGGGATGCCTGGAGACTGGATAATATCCTCTTCCGGTAATCCTGTAAGAAACATCACAAAAAGTATACGGAAACTATTCAGGCTGTTTTTTCCTTCACCAGGTCCATGCTTGGCTTTTCTCCCAGTTTGATGTCTTTCACCAGCGGACCCATGTTGCAATTGCCGGTAAAACTGGCCCCGACCTCCACCACCAGTTTGGAGGTGTAGATGTCGCCGTTGATCCGGGCCGTGGATTTCAGAAAAAGTGTTTCCGTCACCGCCAGGTTACCTTTTACCGTACCGGAAATATCGGCATTCTGACAAGTCACATTGCCATCCACCGTTCCTGTGCTTCCGATAACGACCTTGGCTTTGGAATGGACGGCGCCGGTTATGCCGCCATCTACCCGGATATCTCCGTTGGAATGGACCTGGCCCTCAATGACCGTACCTGCGCCAATCAGGTTGATGGAGGCCGCCGGGTGATCGGCATGGCGTACACCCTGCGATTTGGATTTCATTTGCTCAAACATAACCGTATTCGATTTGGGAAAAATTAACAACTTGATTATGAGGGCAAATATAAATAAATTAGTAACAAATAATACTGAATACGCAGGTACAGATTACAAAAAAATGACCTTGTCTTATTCCCGGGTATAATGTTGTCCGTAAAAGACCTGATAGCGCTGTACATCCCTGTCCTTAAACAGGATGGCGTAATTGGCATTGGAAATAACAAACTGCCGGAAAGATCCCTGTTCCAGGCCGTCAAAAACCTGTTCATCCGTCATGAGACCGGTAAAATAAGTCAACGCATCATCGGCAGAAGGAAATTCTTTCACCAGCAGGTAAGGAGTGGAAGGATCAAGCATGGAGGAGGTTATCTTCAGGCCCATGGTGCTGAAATATTCATTGTTATAATTGGATACCTGAATTTTCAGCTTATTCAGGTCCACTGCTTTCCCGTCAAACAGAAGCATGAAATAATGAATCGAATCAACGGCATATACGTATTCCTCCGGTCCTTTGACGGTGTCCACTGTTGCGGGCGGTGGGCCTTCCGGCTTATGACCATTGATGTAGTCGAGAATTTCCTGGGCCCTGATTTTAACTGAATCCTGAGGATAGCGGATCACAATATCGTTCAGGGAGGCCACAAATTTTTCAATGGGCTGGGTTTTGCCAATGGCCATGGCTTTCAGCAATTCAAATTTGGGCGCCAGCTTGTTACCCGGAAACAGGGAGTCGGCCATGCTCTTCCGTTCAATCACATCCATATACTGCCTGTTGAGGTATTGCTTGTATGTGTTTTCGTAAAACACCTGCAGGATGGCGGTTTTATTTTGTTTCTCCTTAAAGTAATCCGGGTTTTTGATGATCTTGGCATATTCGGTGTCCCCATACTTGTCCAGAATGATGTTTTTATAATAATCGGCTTTGGCCGTATCATTCAGGGCCAGGTATATGCGGTTCAGGTTATAATAAACGGCTATTTTATATTTATTGTCGGGATAGCGCTGCAACAGGGTTTCAAAGGTTTTCGCAGCTTCGGTGTTATCGAGCAACTGTTCCTTGTAAATGATGCCCAGGTTATAATAGGCATCGATAATCCTGACATCCGATTCGGCTTTCTTCTCCGGACTGACCGGCAAAGCTTTCAGATAGGCTTCCTTGCGGAGAGAAGCTTTCAGGTTTGATATCGAATCCATGTAGGCCTGGTTGTCCTCTGCCAGGGTATCGGTTTGCACCGTTTCCTCCTCGCCCGCCGAACCGGAAACTTTGGAACTTCTCCTCCAGTTATCTTCCAGCTTACGCTGTCCCCACTTTTTTAAAAACTCGGAATAGCCGAAGCTGATGGCAGCCTGGTTATAAAAATACCAGGATGACCCGCTTTGTTTGTTATAGGTATTCTGCTGTTGCCTGTCGGGCTGGTTATTGAACTGGGCTTCCTGCTGCTTGTTAATGATTTCGTTTTGTTTCTCTTCCTCTTCGAGCGCCTTTTTTCTTTCCTGGGCCTCCTGTTCCCTGGCAATAATTTCATCAATTTTAGCTTCCCTGCCTTTTTCATCCAGTGAGGCAATTCCCTGCAGGCTGTCTTCGGAGGCGATGACGTTCAGGTATTTGATGAGCTTCGACAGGCTGTTTTTCATATTTTCCACCGCATCGTAATCGGGGTAATCCCGGGGCAGGATGGCCATGGTGCTGTCGTAATAGGCCTGGGCCGGTTTATAGCGGGGCTTTTTAAAATAAATTTCTGCCAGGTTCAGGTAAGACAGGGCCTTCTGGTTGGTGTTGACGGTACTGGTTTCAACGGACTTATTCAGGAATCCGATGGCCTCATCGGTATTGTTTTCTTTCTGGGCTATCCCGGCAAGGGCATAATAAATCTGATCAAGGTAGTCGGCATTCTTGCCATCCTTCAGCATCTTGTTCAGTTGCTTTTTGATGGAAGCCGCATCGGGACTGCTCACATCAAAGGACCGGGCCCGGTTGATTTTGGCATTGAAGGCCATTTCGTAATCGGGATTGCCCCTGACTACCTTCTGGTACATGGCAAAGGCTTTTTCAAAGTCCCCCTTTTCCTGATAAAGCTGGGCCAGGATATACGTATAGCGGTTGCGTGATTGCTTGTTTTTGGTGGTGGCTACAGCCTTGACCAGTTCATTGATGGCGTTGTCCTTATCCTTGTATTGCAGGTAGTAATCGGCATACACGGCATGAAAAAGCCCGCGGTGTCGGGCCGGCAGCTTGCCATCGTTGTTCATGAAATCCAGCAGGTAGCCGGCATCCGGGGTGCGGGCCAGCTGGATGTAACACTGCGCCAGCCAGATCAGGGCTTCGTACCGGCTGGGGTCGTCCTTCCACTCGGCGGCCACATACTGGAACGATTCAATGGCGGTATAAAAATCATGTTTGTAAAACTGGCATTTGCCGATCACGAGCCAGTTCTCGTCAATCCATTTGCAGTGTTCCTTCCGTTTCACATAAATGGAATGCCGCTGGATGACCACCGAACTTTTCTTAATAGCCTCATCCATATCCGGGAAAACGGATTTGGCCGACTGTTCATCGCTGTACCGGAAAATACTGAGGGTCCGGTCATACCGGTCCTTCTGCCCTTCGGCAAGGCTCTTAGCCCCGTTGTTCATACGCTCACGCGCATTGAAATAGCCGTTGTAATGCGCGGTCAGGTTGTGGTAGGCCCTGCTGACCATATTGTTTTTTCTGGTTTTGCAGGACGACAGCACCATGCCGGCCAACAGGATCAGCAGCAGGGGACGGAACAGGCGGTTTTTCAATGAAGGTGGATTTGCAGGTGTCGGAATGTAGTTAACTGATTCGATTGGTTTTTAGTATGCTTACCGGATGCACAAATATCGTAAAAAAAGCCCGATCATGAGCTTTTTACCATGAAATCCGAACATCATTAATTTTACGATCTTTGCCGGTACCCTTTTATACGCGCAAACTTAAAAAAAATTCAGGATAGTAAAAGGGAGAGCCATGGCGGAAGAAAAGAAGCCCCGGAAAAGGATATACCGCAAACTGCGCAATAAGTTCAGGCTGGTAGTGATGAATGATGAAACCTTTGAGGAAAAGATTTCCATTCGACTTTCCCCGCTGAACGTATTTGTTTTTTTCGGCACGCTCATCATCAGCCTCATCACCTTTACCATTTATATCATAGCCTTTACGCCGCTCCGGGAGTACATTCCAGGCTATGCCGATGTGAGCATGAAACGCAGACTCATCTCCCTTTCCCTGAAAGCCGATTCCCTGGCTCAAACCGTCGGCAGCCAGGAACTTTACATGCGAAACCTGAACCAGGTGCTGGAAGGTAAAACAGAAAAGGACACCTCCTCCCAGCCGGCTGCCACTGTCCGTTTTGATACCATACGCGACCGGCTTTCCGCCGAGGATTCCATGCTCCGGCTGAAAATGGAAACCCGCGACAAGTTTGAACTGGCGCTCAATCCCGCCAAGGCCTTCTCTTCCAGCATCAGCAGCTTTTATTTCTTTACGCCCGTCAAGGGAACAGTGGTCAATTCTTTTGATGCCCGGACCAAACACTTCGGCACCGATGTGGTTTCTTCTCCGGATGAAGCCATTAAAGCCACCCTGGACGGAACGGTGGTGATGGCCGACTGGACCTCGGATGCCGGTTACGTGATTGGCGTCCAGCACAGCAACAACCTGTTTTCGGTTTATAAACACAACTCGGCACTGCTGAAAACCACCGGGAGTTTCGTCAAGGCCGGTGAGGTGATTGCCTTTATCGGGAACAGCGGGGAGTTTACCACCGGGCCTCATCTCCACTTTGAACTCTGGTACAACGGGAACCCCTTAAATCCAGAAGATTACATGCCTTTCTAACCTGTCTATGGGCTTAAAATCCTTTCTCAGCAAGCCGCTGGCCAATTATATCTCGGCATCCGCCTACAAGGATCACCGGGAAGCTTTAGCAATCCAGGAGAACCTGCTGAAAACCCTGCTCCGGACCGCCCGGCACACCCGGTTTGGCCATGATCATGGCTTTGGCGAAATCCATACCCATGCCGATTTCGTGAAACAGGTGCCGGTCAGGGACTATGAAAAACTGGCCGGTTATGTCGGTGAGATCAAATCCGGCAGGGAAAACGTCCTGTGGCCGGGAAAACCCCTGTACCTGAGCAAGACATCGGGTACTACCTCCGGCGTCAAGTATATTCCCATTTCCCGCGAATCCATTTCCAATCATATCAACGGCGCCCGCAATGCCCTGTTGCAGTATATTGCTGCCACCGGAAAGGCCGAGTTCGTGGATGGTAAGATGATCTTTCTTTCAGGCAGCCCCGTCCTCGACACCGTTGCCGGAATTCCCACCGGCCGCCTGTCCGGCATCGTAAACCATCATGTGCCGGGTTACCTGCGCCGGAACCAGATGCCATCCTGGAAAACCAACTGTATCGAAGACTGGGAGGCCAAGGTGGACGCCATTGTGGAGGAGACCCATGACCAGCACATGACGCTTATCAGCGGCATCCCTCCATGGGTGCAGATGTATTTCGACCGGCTGGTGAAGAAAAAAGGCCGGCCGGTGAAGGATATCTTTCCGGGGTTTTCCCTTTTCGTATACGGAGGCGTTAACTATGAACCCTACCGGAAAAAGATTGAAGAAACCATCGGAAAAAGGATCGATTCCGTGGAACTGTACCCCGCTTCGGAGGGATTTATCGCCTACCAGGATGTACCCGGTGAGGACGGGCTCCTGCTTAATCTGAATGCGGGTATTTATTTTGAATTCATCGAAGCGGTTGATTTCTTTAAACCGGCAGCCAGGCGTCTGACCCTGGGGGATGTTAAAACCGGCGTCCAGTATGCCCTGTTGCTCACCACCAATGCAGGCCTCTGGAGTTACAGCATCGGGGATACGGTTAAATTTGTGTCCCTTTCGCCTTACCGGGTGGTCGTCACCGGGCGCATCAAGCATTTTATCTCGGCCTTTGGCGAACATGTTATCGGAGAAGAGGTGGAAAAGGCATTGCTGTCAGCCGCCAGGGAACAGGGGGTGGGGATTGTGGAGTTCACGGTTGCCCCACAGGTTACGCCAGCCTATGGGTTGCCTTATCACGAATGGTTTATTGAATTCAGCAAAGGCCCTGCCGATCCCGTCCGTTTCGCTGGTGTTGTGGATGAAAACCTGCAAAAGCTGAACATATATTACCGGGACCTGATTACGGGGAACATCCTCTGTCCGCTGAAAATAACGCTGATCCGGGAGAACGGCTTTATTGATTACATGAAGAGCCTCGGTAAGCTGGGGGGGCAAAACAAACTGCCCCGCCTGTCGAACGACAGAACTATTGCCGATGCCCTTGCCCCTTTCAAGCGATAGCCGGACACCGGGAGTCAGGGTTTTTCAAACCAGGGTGATGTCAAACTGAACCAGGTCGATAAAGGCCTGGACCCGCTCGTCCACCTCTTCCTGCGTTAAGCCTTCAATACGCGCGGTTCCAAATTTTTCCACGCAAAAGGAGGCCATGGCTGATCCGAAAATGATGGCTCTTTTCATGTTTTCAAAGGAGACATCACGGGTACGGGTCAGGTGCCCGATAAAGCCGCCGGCAAACGTATCCCCGGCCCCGGTGGGATCAAAAACATCTTCCAGGGGCAAAGCGGGGGCAAAAAATACCTGTTCTTCGTTAAACAACAGGGCGCCATGCTCTCCTTTTTTAATGATGATTACGCCGGGACCCATACCGAGGATTTTCTGGGCCGCCTTGACCAGGGAATATTCTCCGGACAGCTGCCTGGCCTCGGCATCGTTGATCGTAAGCACATCCACCAGGGTAAGCGTTTCCCGAAGCGCATCCATCTGGGTATCCATCCAGACATTCATGGTGTCCATCACGATCAGCCGGGGCCTGGTGTTCAGCCGTTCGATGACGGTCCTCTGGATCTGGGGCATCAGATTGCCAAGCATCAGCATTTCACAGTCCTGGTAAGCGTCCGGAATCACCGGGTCGAAATCCAGCAGTACGTTAAGCTGCGTATCCAGCGTGTCGCGGGTGTTCATATCGTTATGGTAACGCCCCGACCAGAAAAACGATTTTCGTCCCTGTTTCACCTGCAGTCCGGTGGTGCTGATCCCCTGTTTTTGCAGCTGTTTGATGGTGGTATCCGGAAAGTCGTCACCCACCACGGAAACCAGATTGATACCTTTGGTAAAATAGGAGGCGGCCATGGAGATGTAAGTGGCCGCGCCTCCGATGATTTTATCGGTTTTACCAAAAGGGGTTTCAATGGCATCGAATGCTACAGTGCCGACTACAAGGAGGCTCATGGGATGGATTTTTTTTGGTCAAAGATATTGCAATATTATAACAAAAAGCTATTTTTGCACTCCCTTTTACGTGATTACACGTGCTTTAGTCCCTGCTGTTGCCGGGATGGGTTTGAGTAGAAGGAAAACAAGGATTAACCCGCGCACAGGCGCGATTTAATCAGTGTTATTCCTCCTTAGCTCAGCTGGTTAGAGCACATGACTGTTAATCATGGGGTCCC
>CAYWHE010000176.1:0-8914 GCA_964458125.1 uncultured Flavobacteriaceae bacterium
CCTGTGATCCGCGCGTAATCCCGGATTCAGCGTTTCGGCCTGAACGCCGTTGCCGGAAACCTGCCAGCCGGGCAGCACCTGCTGGTTCAGTCCGAAGAAACAGGCGTTCTGAAAACAGTTGAACCCGGCTTCCCGGGTTTCAGTGGCCTTGCCTGACCGTAAATGAACGGCATTGTGACCGCGGTCCAGAACCAGGCCTCCTCCAAACACACCATCCAGTTCGGAACCATAGGTTCCGGGTTTGAATTCGATCAGCGGAATGGATGCCGGCTGGGCGCTCCCTTCAATTCGTATATGGGTTCCTGTTATACTTCCTCCCTCGACCACCAGATGGCCCTTTACCGATGAGTAGGGTTCCAGCACCAGCCCGTTGAACTGGTTGTTGTTTCCCGACTCCACGCGGAGGCCATAGTCGAATCCTCCGCCGGAAATGGCGCCGTGGTTAAACTGGTTGGAATTGACGAAAGAGGAATTGTCCTGGACCAGGTGTATGCCTGTTTTGGCATGGCGGATGCGGATATCCTCAAACGTACAGTAAGTGATTCCGCCGTTATTGGTTGCCGACAACCGGAGGGCCGTGCCATCGGTGAACCCTGAAATCAATATGCCGGTTAACCTGCAACTTTCGATGATGGAGCCGTTTGCTTCCAGGAGAATGCCGCCGGCGGCGCCGGAATTATTTTCATTATACACGACCAGGTTGCCGAGCCCGGCGCCGGCGCCCGTTATTCGTATAGCAATACCGTTTCCCGCATACTTAATGACGGAACCGTTGAAAGGCGTTCCCGTCATCGTACTGCCGGTTCCGTAGCCCTCCAGCCATACGCCGGCCGGAATCGTAATGGTACCGGTTGTTTTGAAAATGCCGTACGGAATGCACAGGTGCCCCCCCAGGTATGCTGCGCTGTCAACGGCTTTCTGGATGGCAGCGGTATTGTCCGTTGTGCCGTCGGCTTTCGCCCCGAAATCGGTTATGCAAAGGGAAGACCTGCCGCCGGACAGGACAGCCGGAGCCTGCCAGCTCGCCGTGCCGGCGCTGTCGGTTACCAGTATGTAACCTTCCTTCGCGCCTTCCCGGATCCTGATTTTGCCGTTGACGTCAAGCGCCTCGGTCGGACTCATGGTATTGACGCCGATTTTGCCCTGCTGGGCAAACAGGCATGTCGTCACCGGCAACAGGCCTGTCCATAAAATCAGTATTAGCTTTTTTCTGTGGAAGAAGTGTTGATGGAATTGCATCATGATATGGATTGTTCCCGGAGAATAGCTACTCCAGGATAATTTTTCCTGCCTTAATGAGCTCGTCACTGGTGTACATGCGATACGCATAAAATCCCGGCACTAACGAACCTCTCCTGAATTCATACAGGTGGTCGTCCTGGGGATTCATTGCGGATAACCGGTTTTTATAGACCGTTTTGCCTGTTGCATCTGTCAATTCAAATGTCAGCTCCTCCGGCAGTATTTGTCCCGCCCGGACCTGCATGATGGCCATATCCCGCACCGGGTTCGGATAAAAATTTACCCGGATATCCTCCACCGGTTCAATAAATACTTTTACCGCCTCCGTATATCCCATTGAACTGTCCCCGTACATGGGCAGCAAGCGGTACCAGGAATATCCGTTCAACGGCGCCGGATCCCGAAGTTCATAAATCAGGGAGCCCTGTTTTTGTTTATATGCTACGGGTTGATCAACGGGACTGAAAGAAACGGCATCAGCGCTTCGCTCAATCCGGTAATGATCCGCTTTCGGGTTGGTTACAAACCAGCGGGTAATCACCTGATTTTGTACCAGCGGGAAGGCTGTAAAGGTAAGTTCGGTTTGCTCCGTCTCCGGTTCCAGGGATGCCAGCGAAAACACTTTGTTGCCGGCAGGAGTGAGGCAGGCAGGAAGTATTTCCTGACGCTGATAGTAGGGCAGGGGTTGCCAGTTCCCGGAACCTGCATCGGGTGAAATGACCCGGTATTGCTCCGGGTTTACGGTGTCCCCCTCATCAGGTGAATAGGAAAAACGAAGGTGAACCATCACGGTACTGTCTTCACTTTCCACCACCCAGTAACGTCTTACTACATCGGAAAAGGATTTTGCACGGCTGGCATTCAGCGGGGTAATGCGGATATTCCGGCCGGCGGGCAAAGGTTCCAGTGACGAATTGGTCGCATAGGTGGAGAAAAGCAGGCTGGCGCCTGCCGTATCGGGAAGTTCAAACCAAAGCGGTATACGTTCACCCGATTCTGTTCCAAATGGAATGGTACGAAGTCCCTGCTCCGGTCCCGTTTTACAGGAAACGGCCGAACCCGGAGGCTGTTCTGCAATAATATGCCCCGCCTGAAATTGCAGGGCATCCCGGGAGGGTCTGGTCAGCGTTAGGGTAAATCCGTTAAGGAATAACCGGTGATCCGCCAAATTCAGCTGACCGCCGCAGGTTATATGCTGCATGAGCCTGGTGCTTCCGGAATCCGGGAAAGACAGATTGAAAAAAACCGTGATACTGTCACCCCCGATGGCATGAAGCGGTCCTTTAAAACAAACTTCCCCGGTGGATTTCCGGAAGAGCCTGCCGCCGGTTTGGTTGCTCCAGTTCCCGGTGACCATCAGGCAACCTTCATTCATCAGCCGGCTTCCCCCCTGAAACGAAACATCACCTGAAACGAACAGCGATGCGCTGTCCGTTATGCGTATAGAGCCGCCGTTACTCATCAGGCCCTGGCCGCTGAGCCGGGTGATTTCAGTCAGCAGCAGAAACAGGACGAGCGGGATACGGATGAATAATCTGGCCGGCATGTTTTTCATGAACAGAGTACATACTCATTTTCATGGTAAAGGGTTACATGAGCAGGTGGTATCGTTAAGGGTTGAAATTCACGTTCCGGGGCATGCCTGATCAAATGCTTCAGGCTCTCCCGTATGTTAGGTCAGCAGATAACATGCTGAACATTAACATGTAGAAAAGCTCATTTCCAGCCTGCTCATGTCCTGAATTTTCCTGTTCAGCATATTTTATTTCAGCCGGGCGGATGAAGCGGTTAGTTTTGATGCATCAATAAAGCCCCGGACGGCCTGAACATGTTCCGGCAGGATAACCGGAGGCAACATTCAACCCGGCTCACCTGATTAAAAAAGGTATTCATGAAAAAAACAGTACTGTTTATATTCACCCTGCTGACTTGCGCATCCGTCATGGCACAAACCCTGCTCAACCGTCAATGGATGGCCTTTCATAACGGGGCCTTGTCGAATCATGATTATGGCAAAGCCCTGGTGGCCGGACCGAATGGATTCGTATATGTAACCGGACGAAGTTTTGAAAATAACGTGACCGGCAGCCTGGCAACGGTTTGTTACAATTCCGGCGGAACCATGGTCTGGACAGATTTTTATAAAGGACCGATTGTAACGGCCATCAATGAAGGCAGGGATATATGCCTCGATCCTTTCGGAAATGTACTGGTGACCGGAACAGTTGCCTTTAATGACGGTGATTTTGCCATTCTAAAATTCAACAGCGCCGGCCGCCTTTGGGCCAAAGACAAGGAGCCATACTGGTTCGGATCAGGAACCGATGAAGCCAGGGAGATTGCCTGTGATGCAGCGGGCAATATCTATTGCACGGCTTCCATTCAGTCGTTGTCAGGAAATTTACAGGATCTTTACCTGCTGAAATGCGACAGCAGCGGAAACGATAGCTGGAGCATTGATTATTCCAGCGCCAGCGGGGATGACTGGGCGGAAGGAATGGCCATCGCACCTGACGGGCACAGTTTTGCCATAACCAGTTCCTATAATTTTTTCGGTTCGGCAACTTACGATATGCAGACCCTGCATCATGATTCATCCGGTAACCAGCAATGGATTTCAAATTATAATTTTCAAAGCGGCCTGAGTGAAGATTACCCGAAGGACATTCAGTGTGATGCCGGATATAACACCTGGGTTTGCGGTGCCGCTGATGCCGGTACACAGACGGATATGGCAGCGATAAAGCAGAATATTTTTGGTACTAAATTATGGGAGGTTACCTATAATGGTTCCGCCAACGGGCAGGATACGGCCATTGCCATTGCCTCACTTCCCAACAATCTTACCGTGGTCACCGGTAAAACAGAAGAACTCATTAACGGATCGGTACATTTTGCCATCACCACACAGCTAATCGATTCAGGAACTGTTTTATGGACACGTCAGTACGTTGGTGATTCATTGGATGCCATTCCAACGGCCATGCAGACAGACAGCTCCGGCAACATATACATCTGCGGCTCTTATCAGACCGGCACTGGCAGTAACGGTGTGGTGCTTGTATACGATACGGCCGGTATACTGTCCGCATACGATGAATACAACGGTACGGCCGGTCTCCATGATTACTTCAACGATATTGATGTAGACGCTAACGGTACCCTTTATGTGACCGGGCAGAGCCAGACCAGTGCAGGAAATTCCGATATGGTGACTATCCGTTACGGAACAGCCGTTCAGCAGGTAACAGAACATCCGGTTTTCGCAGGTGACGTATTGGTTTATCCCAATCCGGCCGGATCCGCTTCGGGTTTTTATTATGACGGGAATGACATGACTGGCTGGGAAATACTGGATACGACAGGTAAGCTTGTGACTTCCGGTTATGCTGCCGGGTCCGGAGGATACCACCGGGTTAACCTGGAGCATATTCAGGCGGGTCTGTATTTTCTGAAAATTAACACGGTCAACAGGAGTATCACCAGGAAATTATTAAGGATATGAAAACCATACATGCCCGTTACCTCGCTGCAGGATTACTTTTTCAACTCGTGATGCAATCGCCCGGTTCCCTGAAAGCGATTGATTT
Source organism: uncultured Flavobacteriaceae bacterium (assembly GCA_964458125.1). Taxonomy (GTDB): domain Bacteria; phylum Bacteroidota; class Bacteroidia; order AKYH767-A; family OLB10; genus CAYWHE01. The sequence continues at coordinate 4,833 of CAYWHE010000176.1, forward strand.
TATTGAAAACAAAGGGCAATGGAACCCTGCAGCCATTTACAAGGCTGATTTTTCCGGCGGCCAGGTTTTTTTACTGAAGGACGGATTTTTATTTACCTTATACGACACGAAAAAACTGCATGAATTTCATGATAACGGGGTGCAGCAGCACCTCCATGATAAAATCAAGTGTCATTCCTATAAGCTTACGTTTACAAATGCTTCGGATGCCGTTATTACCGGGATGGGGGAGAGCGGGTCTTACCGGAATTATTTCCTGGGGACGGAAATGAAAAACTGGAAAGGCCACGTGAAAAGTTATGATTATGTGACCTATACAAATATTTTTCCGGGCATAGACCTGAAAGTTTATTCATCCGGCAACCGGTTCAAATATGATTTTATCCTGCACCCGGGCGCCCGGCTATCCGACATCAGCATGAAGCTGGATGGCCTTGATAGTATTTCCGGACAGGGGGAATCCCTGAACATGTTTACGGCTTTTGGAAAGCTGACGGAAAATATTCCAATGGCATTTTTTGAATCCGGAAACAAAAAGGAAATGGTTCCCTGCTTTTACCGGGTTAACGGAAACCAATTGTCTTTTGATATTCCAGGCTTGGATAAGAACAGCCGGAAGGCGAGGCTGATTATTGATCCGGTTTTGCTCCTCTCCACCTACAGTGGCTCGTCCGGCACCACCTATGGCAGCAGCGCAACTTATGATGCTCAGGGTAACCTGTTTATTGGAGCCCTTTTGTTTGATACCGGCTGGCCCTATACGCTGGGCGCCTATGACATTACTTACGGAGGCGGTATTGACATGGGCATTACCAAATTCGACCAGACCGGCAGCAACCAGTTATGGTCCACCTACCTGGGCGGAATGTATGAAGATATCGTGCTCAGCATGATGGCCAATAATAATGACGAATTGTTTGTTTTCGGATACACCTACCAGAATTATCCGGTAACGCCAGGTGCATACGATGTTTCATCCAATGGCCAGAATGACATGGTGGTATCCAAATTATCATCCAATGGAAGCCAGCTGCTGGCATCAACCTATGTGGGTGGAAATGATGATGACGGCCGCTCCCTTTACCTTTCCATGAATGTTCATTCGTATGGTGATCTGGATAAGGGAGAGTTGCAGCTTGATGCGGCCGGCAACCCGGTGGTGGCCAGTATGACCCGTTCCGTTAATTTTCCGGTGACTCCAGGCGCCTTCCAGGTCACCCATGGAGGTAACATAGATGGTTGTGTATTTAAGCTGAACAGTACCTTGACAAGCCTTGTATATTCAACATTCCTGGGAGGGGCAGAAGATGAAGCCTGTTATGGAATGGTGCTGGATGCTGCCGGAAACCCGGTAATGACGGGAGGTACCAATAGCAATAACTTTCCGGTTTCACCGGGAGCCTATCAGCCGTCGTATGGCGGAGGATTTTCCTACCAGTTTGATTCCTTTGTTTCCGTATTGGATGCCACAGGCAGTTCCCTGGTGGCATCGACATATTTTGGCTTTAGCAACAGTAAGGATAAGGGATATAAGACGGCCCTGGATACGGCCGGAAATATTTATGCGTTTGGAAACTCCGAAGGAACCTTGCCGGTTTCACCCGGCGTTTACAGCACCCAGAATACCGGTAATTACGTCATTAAGTTTAATCCGGCTTTGACGAATCTGTTAAAGTGTACGGCTTACGGTGACGGAACAGCTTATCCCAATCTGCAACCCATCGCTTTTCATGTTGACGGCTGCAACCAGGTCTATTGTGCCGGTTTTACCAGCAGTACGTTTGGAAATCCCGGATTGTTTCCGGTCACACCCAATGCGCAGCAACCGGCCCCTTCCGGAACGCAGGACCTTCATGTAACCGTTTTGGCTGCCGATTTTGCATCGCTGCTGTATGGAAGTTATCTGGGCGGTGCGGTACGCGAACATACCGATGCAGGTTCGTCCCGCTTCGACCGTAACGCGATACTCTATGCCGGAGTCTGTACGGAAGAAAGTTTTTCCGGAGGATTTCCCGTGCTGCCCAATGCTTTCTCCCCCTCTTCCCAGACTCCCGACTGGGACATGGCCGGTGTGAAATGGGATTTTGCCGGTTGCCCAACAGGCGGTATTTCTGCAGCTCCCCAAATCGGACTGGCCTCTTCCGATACCAGCTGGTGTGATAAGAAGGCCATCGATTTCTTTGATCTTTCCACCAACAACCCGACATCCTGGCAATGGACTTTCCAGGGTGCTACACCGAACACTTCGACCCAACAGCATCCCGCCGGCATCTATTACCCGGCATACGGTTCGTTTGACGTACAGCTGATCGCCTGTAACGCAGCAGGCTGTGACACCCTGCTGCTTCCTGGATTTATTACCGAATTCCAGCTTCCTCCCGCACCGGTGATTACCTCATCCCATGATACCTTATATTGCACGCCAGCTTACAGTTACCAATGGTATGACCTGAACGGCCCGGTTCCCGGTGCCACAGGAAATTTCTTTGTTCCTCCTGCTCCACAAACCTATTTCGTCATCATCACTGATTCAATGGGTTGCTCTTCGCCATCGGGTTACGTGGTGGTTGCCGGCATGCATGATTTAACGGGCATCAGCCGGTTGACCTTGTTCCCAAATCCATCCGGTGGATTGGTAACCCTGGATTTCGAACAGGCTTCATCCGGAGTTCTTACCATCCTGGCACAAGATGTTACGGGCAGGACCATTCAAAACCTGTTCTCCGGTTACGCTTACCCGGGAAGTTTCCGTAAATTAATAGATATGCGTGATATTTCACCTGGAATGTATATGATCAGGATTAACCTGGATGGCGCTATACGTTATATACGAATCATCAGGAATTAACGCGGTTTAAACGGACGGTTTGCTATGTTGTTTTCGCAGGTATACAGGACAGGATTCACTTCCTGTAAGTTCATCCGGTGTAAAATATTAACGCCGTTCTGGAATTATGATTCAATGCGACCTGGCTTTTACAAGGACAACGTCCGAAGTGAAAGTCTTAGTCGAATGAATCCCGGTCGCGAAGCGAATCGGGATGGGTCCAGGGCTTGCACGGGGTTCATAACCTTGATTCCTGATCCGGAATATTCCCTGCACCGCCGGAGTCAGTAAACCATACCGCACGAATACAATTTAATCCCGTTAAAATCCTGAATTTAAAGACATTAAATTTACACAGATCACCACGTTTCCATGATTACTGTCATAAAATCCTTCGGGAGATAAGCCGAATTTAGGCTGCTGCAATTGGATTCACTCGTTAATTGGAATGAACATGAAAAAAAACATTAAACTGATCAGCCTGCTGCTGTTGATTTCAACACCATTAATAGCCTCCTATTCTACCGACTGGATCAAACCTGCTGACAATTACCAAAAATCAGGAAATATGATCGCCCGGGACAAATCTGATAACCTGATTGTCACCGGATATATACAGACCAATAATATATTTACCAGAAAGTATGACAGGTTTGGAAATTTCCTGTGGGAAAAAACTTCATCATCAGGTATCGCAGGTAATTATGAAAAGCCGCGATGGGTTAATTGTGATAAGAGTAAAAACATTTATGTCGTCGGATACCGGTATTCATGGGGGTCATCCTGGGAGTATCCGAATGCTGTTGTGATTTTAAAATATAGCCCTTCGGGCGTTTTGCTTTGGAAGCAAAATATCAGCCTGAGCTATATCACGGGAAGTTCGACAGGGTATGCTTTCCACCTGGAAAGTGATGTTGATAATAATGGTAATTTATTTATCGGAACAGCAGCTACGAGCCCTGCCGGAATGGTGCTGATTAAATTGAATTCTGCAGGAACCGTATTGTTCAACAATACTGTCAATTTCGGCGCCTGGTTTCATAAATTTAGTTCCATGCGTTTAAAAGGCAACAAAGTTATACTGGTGGGAACAACTGTTGTTGCATGGGATACAGCCGGAACATTTTTGTGGAGTAAAATCTCCTCCGGGCTTTCCGGGCTTGATGTGGAAATGGACGGAACCGGTAATGCGTACGTTTTAACTGCTGGCTCTAACGAGGTTTCGCCGACCAGCGGAAGCGATATGGTTATTTAT
>CAYWHE010000177.1:0-8911 GCA_964458125.1 uncultured Flavobacteriaceae bacterium
ACTAAGACTTTCACTTCGGACTTTGTCCTGGTAAAAGTCAAGTCGAATTGAAAAAAAAATCTCCTTTACTTTATAAATTATTCAAAAAGATCAAATGCGTTACGATTTGATTATTTCCTGACCGTAATCCCGATATTCCGGTCAAAGAACGGTTTTTACACCTGATCACATTGGTTGAAATGGTTACAGACAGGGCGGTTTCCGGTATCCAATTGAAATGGAAGGAACAGGACTAACCGGAAGTGAAAATTTTTTCTGGAGATTTCTCCAAAACGAACAGGAAAAAAATGATATCCCAGGCCTTACCTGACCAATGTCACTGTGCCCTTACGCTTGAATGACTGGCCGTGATACCCCGTTGCGGTTATCACATACACATATACATCTTCAGGTGATTTTTGTCCGTTCATACGACCGTCCCATTTAAAATCCGGATCATCGGAGAGATAAACATTTTCTCCCCAGCGGTTGTAGATGTTGATTTTAAAATCGACAATGTTCTGCGTGCCTATGTTGAAATTGTCGTTTTTGCCATCGCCGTTTGGAGAAAAGGCGCTTGGGACAAAAACCTCTTCGGGAACTTTCACATCAATATAGCGGGTCGTTCGGTCCTGGCAACCCCATTGGTTGGTCACCACCAGGGTGATGGCATAATGTCCGGGTTCCGTATATAAAACAACCGGCTCAAACGCTGTGGATGAATCCCCGTTTCCGAAAGTCCAGAAATAGCTTACGGCCCCGGATGAATGATTTTCAAGGATTACAGGAGTCCGGTCAAGGTAATAAGGGCCGGCTCCATGGGTAAGCAAAAAATCTGCTTCAGGTGATTCGTACGCCATTATCATCGCATTGGCCGTATCGGCACAACCGGTATTGTTGGTAAGGATCAGCTGGATCAGGTAAGTTCCCGGAAGGCTGTATTCATGCGACGGATTCGGTGCAAATGAAATGAGCCCGTCTCCAAAATCCCATTGGTAAGCATAACCGGGAAGGGATGTATTTCCGCTAAAGGCGGCAAGGACCGGTGCGCAACCGGTCAGGGAGCCTGCCTGGATAACGGGTTGGGGAAGGGAATCGGTTTGTACCGTAAAGGAAACCATACTGTCGCAACCGGTGATCGGGTTCAGAGCGGTAACCGAAACAAGCTGAATACCCGGGGCTGTCCATTGTACGGAAATATCCCCCGTTCCATTTCCCGATACAATATGGCCACCGGAAACGGTCCATTGGTACCATATACCCGGTTCGGTTGCTGTGGTGTAATGTCCCTGCTGCTGAAAAACACAACCTACAGCTTCTCCGGTGATAACAGGGTGGGGCTTTGCCTGAACCAATACCGGATAATCTGTCCGGGCACTGCATCCTGCCAGTGTGGTTTCAATCAGGGAGAGATTGGCCGGTCCGGGAGTTGTCCACCATATCGTCAGGGAATCCCCGGTTAAGCTTCCTGTTGCGGTTCCCGCCGTAACTGACCAATTGTAGGAATTGCCGTTGTCTTTGACGACCGTATAAACTCCATGCTCACCTTCACATAAAATAGTTGGACCAGTTACAACAGGCTGGGGTTGGGGGTTTATTAAAACCGTTGCGCTGACTACGGAATCACAGCCACCGGGAGTTACCTGCCTCAGGGAAACAATGCCTGTTCCGGCCATATTCCATAATACCTGGATCTGGTTGGTGATACTCATGTTAATTATGCTGCCGTTGGTTACACTCCAGAAATAACTGTCTCCGGCTACGAACGGAACCGAGTATGTTGAAGTATCCCCCTGGCACATCCCGGAAGGTCCGCTTAAAACAGGAGCCGGTGTTCTTAACAGCGTTACCTGCATGAGCACGGTGGAATCACAGCCAAAACCGTTTGTTTCCGTGACCATTACCTGGCCTGTACCGGTGTTGTTCCATTGCACCAGCATGGTATTGCCTGTTAAAGGCCCGGTCACCATTCCTCCGCTGACATACCAGTTATAGGTATTGGCCGGATCAGGGCTGGCGACAGCATACTGTCCATAGGTGCCTGTGCAGGCAATGGTCGGTCCGGTAATCACGGGTACGGGCTGTGGATGAATGATCACATTGAGTGTTACCGTAGAGTCACAGACAGCCGTGTTGTACTGGCTGACGGTAACGCTCCCGGAGCCTGCTGATGCCCAGTGAACGGTAATGGAATTATTCGAAACGTTAAGAACGGTGCCGCCGTTAACCGTCCAGGAATAGGTATTGGCATTAACGAATCCTGTGGAATAGACCGACACCTGCCCTTCGCAAATGACAGGGGGCCCGTTGATGAACGGTACAGGCTGAGCCAGAATAGTAACCGGAAATGACACTGTGGAATCACATCCATAAGCGTTGGTTTCCGTGAGCGTAACGGTGGCATTGCCTGGTGTGTACCAGTGAATATTAACCGGATTGGCATAGGAAGAGCCGTTAATTCCTCCGTTCCCGTTAACAGTCCAGCTATAGGTGTTGTTGGGATTCGGATTGACAACGGTAAACAGGCTGTTGGTGGTGGTACATACCACTGCCGGCCCCGTAATAACAGGCACTGGCTGGGGACCTATTACCACATTCAGGATGACTGTTGAGTCACATGCAAGAGTGTTGTATTGCGTTACCATCACCGTTCCGTTGCCGGGCATGTTCCACTGAACGGTTATGGAATTATTTACAATAGAAAGAATATTGCCCCCCGTCACATTCCAGGAATAGGAATTGGTTGAAACATATGGCGTTGAATAGGTTGTCACCTGCATGTCGCATACACTGGTTGGCCCGCTGATGGATGGGGAGGGTTGGGCCAATACGGTAACCGGAAATGAAACGGTTGAGTCACAGCCAGCCGGGTTTGTTTCCGTGACTGAAACGCTGCCATTCCCGGGGCTGAACCATTGTATACTGACGGCACTGGCATAGGGTGAGCCCATAATGGCTCCTCCTCCGCTTACAGACCAGCTATACGTATTATTCGGATCCGGATTCGACAAGGTAAAGGAACCGGGATTCAGGGTACAGATGACCGGCGGTCCGTTAATCAGCGGAACGGGTTTCGGTTCAATGATAACCGGGATGGTTATGGTGGAATCGCAGCTTGCCAGGTTGGTGGCGGTAAGTGTAATCGTTCCCGGACCTGCATTGTTCCAGTGAATGGTGATGCTGTTTGTGCCGGAGGATATAATGGTTCCTCCGGTTGTATTCCAGTTATAAGTGATGCCGGTTTGCACCGGAGCTGTATATATAGATGTGGTATATTCACAAAGGGTCGTATTCCCGTTAATGACCGGCACCGGGTTTGGTGAAATCGTTATCGTCACCAGGTCGGTATCGGGAGGACAGTCGAAGTTGCCTGTAGTCACCAGCATGAGTTGAACCTGGCCTGCATTTATTTCACTGGAGGATGGCACATAAATGGCATTTAGCGTGGTGTCATCCGGAGTGAATTTACCGCTGCCCCCAAGCCACTGACCACCGCCTGCGACAGTGACAATTCCGTTCAGCTGAATACTTTGCTGATTGGTGCAGAAAAGAATGTCCGGTCCCGCATCAGCCGTTATCGGAAGGGCCAGGGCGGTTACCACCACGGTATCTGAAGCCGAGGAACAATTCATCGAATCCGTCAACTGCACCACATAGGTGCCGGGCCCTGCAGCAATAGACTGGGCGGTTGAGCCGTTGCTCCATAAATAGGAAAACGGAGCAAGACCTCCTGTTGTATTGGCCGTTATCGTTGCATTCGGGCCGCCGAAACAAATTACCGGGTTCGGGGGCGTGATGTTCACACCGAGTGTATTGGCAAAATGTACGCGCATGGTATCGCAATAATAAAACGGAATACAACCACCGATAACATAACCGCAGACCTCGTAATCGACATAGGGAGGAACAATACCTGTTGGTGTAACCGTAACGCTGTCGCAGCCGGATAGGCAATTCAGGTAACTGTTGTATAAAGCATTATAGGGGATGGAAGTCCAGTGGATGCTCGTGTCGATGAGCCCCTGTACATGAAGGTTCCCGGCACAGGCTTCCGAAACCCAACGTGTTCCGTCGGTTGACGGTTTGGGTATGGAAGAAATCTGGTAAACATTCAGGTTGTTTCCGGGTTTGCAAAAGGTGAGTATATGAGGTCCCGGGCCTGAGAGGCAAACCGGTGTTCCTATACTCTGCAAGGGACCGCAATTTACCTGGTAAAAGAGGGCTCCACCGGGCAGTGCGCCGGAAACAATATCAAATAAAATTCCATTGGCATTCGAATCCAGCAGGATAATAAACTCAATGCAGTTATTGTCAGTTCCACAGCAATTGCCGTCCCGCAATACCGGAATGCTGGTCCATGTTCCGTTAGGCTGCCCTGTGAGGTTAACATTAAATGCAGGGGTTAGTGAGTCGCACACCTGCGCCCGGGCCTCAGGCATATGCCAAACCGGTAAAATAAAAAAGAAACAGATCAGGTAATGTTTTATCATGGAAGGCTGCTCAGATACTCATTACCAGCAAAGTTACTCCATGCCGGAAGGGGCTACACCATGAAACTTGGCCTGTTTCTTACAGTTTCACCTGTCAGCTATGAATAGCCTGTTTTGTGTATAGGATTAAATATCAATACGCTGTATGATTACATGAAAGGCAGGCATGAATTTTATCTCTTTTGATTGTTCCGGCGAAACGGGTTATAACTGTTTTCCTGAATTTACTAAAATCCGCCTGAGGTTCTGCGGAAGTTGCCTGTATTTTTACCCGGATGGGCATACCAGACCGGAAACTTCCTATGGGTATGCACCGGGAGAAACCATTCAACAGCCGGATTTATAAAAAATCAATTCCATTCCGGGGAGGCAGGAATAATTGCAAAGAAGAAGAAGATTGACAGGCCATAGAAAGCAGGTACATGAAACTAAATCCCCAGCAACACACAGGCTTTTTCTGCGGCTGTTTGCTCGGCCCGCTTTTTTGAAAAATCTTCCCCGTTGGCAATTTCCCTGTCGTCCACCATCAGTCGTACCCTGATCAGTTTGCTGTCGTTTCCAACTTCAAGGGTTTCGAAGACCAGGGATTTACGTTCCTTCTGGGCCCAGTTGATCACCTTGCTCTTGAAATTCATATCCGTATTTTCAAGGGTATCCATGTCCACGTGGTTTTTAATGATGCGGTTCATAATGAACTGCCGGGTACACCTGTAGCCCTTGTCGAGATAAATAGCGCCAATAAAGGCTTCCAGGGCATCGCCATACATGGAACGGAAGGCGCCGGGGCCGGCATTGATTTTTACCAGGTGATTGATGCCCATTTTCAGGGCCAGGATTTTCAGGTTTTCACGGCTTACAATTTTCGCCCGCATCTCGGTCAGAAATCCTTCATCCCGGTAAGGAAATTTTTTAAACAACAGGTCGGCTACCACTGCGCCCAGAACAGCGTCGCCCAGGTATTCCAGGCGCTCATTCGAAAGCACGGCACCGGCTTCATTTTCCTTTGCCGTTGACCGGTGGCTGAAAGCCAGGTGGTAAAGAGAAAGATTACCGGGGTAAAACCCGCAGATGTTTCGAATGGAATGAATAAAAGGTTTATCGGCCGAAAACAATGCTGTTATGGCAGCAGGGACTTTCAACGATTTCAGGTGTTAAATTTCCGGAAGATGACCGAAGCATTATGACCGCCAAAGCCGAAAGTATTGCTAAGAGCGGCCCGGACAGTTCTTTTCTGAGACTTGTTAAAAGTGAAATTGAAGCGCGGATCAAAAGCAGGGTCGTCCGTAAAATGATTGATGGTAGGCGGCACCTCGTCATTGACCACAGCCAGAATGGAGGCAATGGCTTCAATAGCGCCTGCAGCTCCAAGCAGGTGTCCGGTCATGGATTTGGTTGAACTGATATTCATCTTAAAAGCATGATCCCCGAAAACGGTTTGGATGGCTTTGGATTCACTGATGTCACCCAGCGGTGTGGAAGTGCCGTGGACATTGATGTAATCCACCTCATCGGGTTGCATGTCCGCATCCCGTAAGGCGTTTTTCATCACATTTAAGGCGCCTAATCCTTCCGGATGGGGTGCGGTCAGATGATGCGCATCGGCCGACATACCTCCGCCGACAACTTCCAGGTAGATTTTTGCACCCCGCTTTTTCGCATGTTCCAGCTCTTCAAAAATCACACAGGCTGCTCCTTCACCCAATACAAAACCATCGCGGTCAAGGTCAAAGGGCCTGGATGCAGTATGAGGAGAATCATTCCGTTCCGATAAGGCATGCATGGCGTTAAACCCTCCAATGCCGGATTCATTCACAGCCGCTTCCGATCCCCCGGTAACAATAACATCCGCTTTGCCAAGCCGGATGTAGTTAAAGGAATCGATCATGGCATTGGTGGAGGAAGCACAGGCGGAAGTGGTGGTGAAGTTCGGACCGCGATACCCATACCGCATCGACACATGGCCGGAAGCAATATCGGCAATCATCTTGGGAATAAAAAAGGGATTGAAACGGGGTGTACCGTCTCCTTTGCAAAAACCCATCGTTTCATCCAGGAAAGTCCGCAACCCGCCAATGCCCGAACCCCAGATGACACCCACCCTGTCGTGATTCAGTTCGGTATACTCCCGCAGTTTTGCATCGGCAACAGCTTCATCGGAAACAGCGATGGCAAACTGGGAGAAAAGGTCCATCTTCCGGGCCTCCTTCCTGTCGAGGTAATGGTGAGGATCAAAGCCTTTTACCTCGCATGCAAATTTGGTTTTGAATTTGGCCGGGTCGAACCGTGTAATGATATCGGCTCCGCTGACACCCTGAATTAACCCCTTCCAGTAATCCGCTACCGAATTACCGACAGGTGTCATGGCACCGAGGCCCGTAACCACTACACGTTTTAATATCATAAGCCTCCGTTGAAAAGGAAACGCTTATTTCGCCTGGTTCTGAATGTATTCAATTGCCTGGCCTACAGTGCTGATTTTCTCTGCCTGGTCATCAGGAATGGCGATGTTGAATTCTTTCTCGAATTCCATGATGAGCTCAACGGTGTCCAGGGAGTCGGCTCCGAGGTCATTGGTGAAACTTGCCTCATTGGTAACCTCGTTTTCGTCAACACCTAATTTGTCCACTATTATTGCCTTAACTCTTGATGCAATGTCTGCCATAGTAATTGTTGGTTTAGTTTTTAAGTGAAAGCGCAAAAGTAATAAAATATCAATTTTATAATAAAAATATTTTTTTCATGCCGTCGCCGGTCAGGAAAGCCATTTTGAAATTATTAATGACATTTCAGACAGCCAAACCCCTCTCCTCCGGGAAGGCATGAACCGAAGCGATATTTTTATTTCAGGAGTTGATTATCAACGAATAACTTGATATTCAAAAGATTGAATCAGATTTATTAAAATATGATGTAATCTTTTGATTATTAGATATTTGAAAAATGCTGCGTCATTCAAATAGAAGGCAAGCTTGTGGAATAGGGTTATACGGATATCCATTGGAAATCCAGTGTATAAACGGCTTCACGGGAGCCTTAAATGACTATGCAGCCTGATTGGCGCTGGCCATTCAGGAAAATCGTGGTCATGAGTTTCATTTCTGTTGTATTTTGCGGAGGCAAAATTGTACTTTTGAACAATTATGCGTTACCGGAAACATCTTTTTATCTGTACCAATGAACGAAAGGACGGAAGCCGTCCCTGCTGTGGTGAAGCCCGGGGACTGGCTCTGGTCCAGGCATTTAAAAAGGAACTGAAGGACAGGGGGCTGCAGATCCACATGCGCGCCCAGCGAACCGGCTGTCTGGATGCCTGCGAAACCGGGCCCACCGTTGTCGTTTATCCCGATGGAATTTTTTACGGACAAGTAACCCCGGAGGATGTGCGTGAAATTGTTGAAAGTCACCTGGTGGCCGATCGTCCCGTGGAGCGGCTGGTTGTCCGGACGTTTAAAGAAAAAGGCTGACAGGAATGCAGGCACAAAACTATATGGGGGTTCCCCTTGTTAACAATTCCTGCCCTGAATCATGAATTATTTTACCATAAAGGATATTGAAGCGCTAACCGGCATCAAGCCTCACACCATTCGTGTATGGGAACAGCGCTATAAACTGGTGGAGCCCAAGCGCACCAGTACCAATATCCGTTTTTACAATGATGAGGATTTAAAAACCCTCCTGAACATTTCCCTGCTCAACCGAAACGGATACAAGATTTCAAGAATTTCAAAACTCAGCCGGCAGGAGATCGACCGTATCATTATCGAAGAGTGTTCCTGCACCGATTACAAAAATTGCCAGGTTCAGGCCCTGATGGCCTGTATGCTTAGCCTGGATGAAGCGTCCTTTAATCACATCCTCTGTGCAAACATTGAAAAAACAGGCCTTCGCAGCACCATGCTCGAAGTGGTTTTTCCGTTTCTGAACCACCTTGGCATGTTATGGATGGCCGGTACGATTAATCCGGCATATGAGCACTTTGTTTCCAACATCATCAAGAAAAGGCTTTTCACCGCCATTGATCAGCTTGGACATCCAGTGGATTCGGAAAAAACTAAAAAATTCCTGCTTTTCCTGCCGGAAGGCGAAACACACGTCATTGGATTGCTGTTCGGCAACTACCTGATCCGTGCTGCGGGACACCAGTCCCTGTATCTTGGACAGGATCTTCCCGACAGGGAAATCGATCTGGTTATCAATACCTATAAGCCCCAGTTTATTCTGACATCTGTGATCAGTGGCATGACACCGGCAAAAATTAAGGAGTGGATCCAGGCCATTGCCACACGATTTCCGGAAAAAAGATTTTTAGTGACGGGAAACGGCTTTTTAAACAGTACTATACCCCTGCCCTCCAACGTCACCCTGATCCGGTCCCCAAACTGTCTGGATAGCATACTGGCCGTTTAAGGTTATTCTCCCGCATGGGGAGAACGTCCATTACA